>NZ_CCBH010000193.1:0-55461 GCF_001368935.1 Novosphingobium sp. KN65.2 | reverse complement strand
ACGACGCTGACGATCAGCCTTACCGATGTTTCGCTGGTCGGCGACGATGAGAGCGTCACGGTTTACGAAAAAGCGCTCGATACCACCCAGACGGGTGCGGACGTTGCGGCGGGTTCGATTACCGGTTCGATGCCCTCGGATACGGGCGAAACTGCGAGCGGCGCCGTCTCCGTGACAGGGGCGAGTGGCTATTCGATCGCCGGCGGTACGGTTAACGGCAACCTGACGACAGTGGTGGGCACTTACGGCACGCTCGTGCTCAACAATAGCACCGGTGCCTTTACCTACACGTTGACTTCGCCGGTTACGACGACGCCGTCAGCCAACGATGGCGTGACGACGGCGCTCGGCGCGGAAAGCTTCACGTACACCGCCAGCGATGCCAACGGGAACACGACGACGGGCACGATCTCGATCGATGTCGTCGACGATACGCCCTATGCCGTTGTGCCCGAGGCGATCCAGGTGACCAACGGCGCGGCGCCGGTCTCGGCACCCGCGGACCTCGACGCCGACATGTCGGTGATAGACAACTACGGAGCCGATGGAGCGGGCACTGTGCGCTTCGCGTCGTCGCTGGACGGAGCGGACAGCGGGCTGACCCACAACTTCGTGACGATCACCTACACGCTGGTCAGCGATACGGTCCTTGAAGCCTATGCCGGTGCGGACAAGATCTTCACCGTCACGCTGGACCCGTCGAGCGCCACGTACACGGTCGACATGGACGGGACGATCGACTCGATCCAGAACATCGACTTCAATGCGGGCGGGTACAATTTCGTTGGCGGCAACAACAGCTGGTCGGGCTTCATCCCCGTGGGTGAGACGGTAGGGGCGCCGATCGACAACAACAGTCAGGACCTGTTGCTGACCCCGTCGATCAATCACACCAATGACGGCACGATCAACTCGACGGCCAATACCGGTGGTGTCGGCGGAGGTGCTTCAGTTGGATCCGGTGAGACTTTCCGTGTCGATTTCGTGACCGATCTGCGCGGGGATCCGGCTGACGGTCAGGGTGACTATGATACGGCGGTGAACCGCGACCACGTGTTCGACGGTCACTATACCGTCAATGGCGCGGTTGCCCTGTTCAAGTCGAGCAGTGGATCGACCGTCAACATCACTGCATTCGATGACCCCGACGGTAATACCGTTGTCGGGGATGGCGTGAAGGACACCATAACGGGTGTCTCGATTGCATATCAGGGTGTCGCTTATGAAGATGCGAGCGGCAATCCGATCATCATCCCGACCTCGACGGCGACAAACTATATCGTCAATGGCCATACCTTCACGGTGACGCTTCTGGCAGATGGTTCGGTCAATGTCGGCGGTGTCGCGGGTGCTTCGGGCGCCAGCCTCTCCGGCACGCAGATCGCGGTCTTCACCGGTGACGGTTTCAACAGCGTTGAATATACCTGGGCCGGTGGCGACACCTTCCAGATCGGAGACTTCGGCGCGAGCACGCTGACGAACGACCCGGTCAACTTCACCATTCCGGTCGAAGTGGTGGACGGCGACGGCGACGTCTCGGCGCAGTCGAACCTCTCGATCACGGCGGTGACGACGACGCCTCCGGTGGCGCTCGACCTCGATGGCGACGGCGTCGAATTCCTCGGGCTCGATGCCGGTGTCACGCATGACTATGGCAGCGGTCTTGTGCAGACCGCCTGGGTCGGCGCCGATGACGGCCTGCTGGCACACGATACCGGTCACGGCCTCGATATCGTCTTCACCGACGATGCAGCGGGAGCGGAGACCGACCTTGAGGGCCTGCGTCTCGCTTATGACAGCAATGGCGACGGCAAGCTGACCGCGACCGATGCAGCCTACGGCGAGTTCGGCGTCTGGCAGGATGCGAACAGCAACGGTGTCGTCGATGCGGGCGAGTTCAAGACGCTCGCGCAGATGGGGATCACCGCGATCGACCTGACCGCAGAGGGCCCGGGATCTTTGGAAGCCAACGGCGATGCCATCGTTCATGCGACCGGTGAGTACACCATGAAGGGTGCTGCTTACGCACTGGCCGACGTCTCGTTCGCCACGGCGAGCGTGGACAGCCAGACCACGGCGCGCACGGCGGAAATGGCGGCGATCACGGCGGCTGCGGCAGGCTTCATGATGTCGGGCGCAGCCCATGCGATGCCGCTATCCCCGATCGCGATCGAGGCGATTGCCGCGGCGATGCAGACCTTCGAGACGCATCTGCCCGAAGTGACGGTTGCGGTGCCGGAACATGCCTCGGCGACGCCGCCGGTGTCGTTCCTGCATGACGATCGGCAAGTGCACCAGGACAGCGAACCGGCAAGCCATCCGGCGCAGCATGCGGCAGAGCAGGGCGCGGGACACGGTCTTGGCGAGGCGGTCCAGCATCAGGACGTTGCGACGCAGCCTCTTGGCGGGGGCGAGCAGGGCCATGCACAGGCGAGCCCGGCACCGACCCTGTTCGGCGGCGGCGACTCCGGCTTGATGCAGGCGCTGTTGCTGGCCGCACAGGGCAAGCAGGCCGCAGGCTCGGATGGGCAAGGCAACGGGCAGGGCAACGGGCATGGGGGCGAACACGGCCCCGTGGATCTACCTGCCGTGCAGGAAGCGATTGCTGAAAGCGCCGGGCACCATGCTGTGGACTCGCTGATCGATCACTTCGCCGGGCACTTGGGCGCGCATGGCGCTCCCGCCGGTGGCGAGGCGATGGGGGCTGAAGCTCTGGATCACGCGCTTGGCACCATGCTCGCCGGGGGCGGCCTTGAGGGTCTGCACGCTGCGGGTCTGGCCGGTGGATTTGAGATGGCTGCGATGGCCGCAGCCATGGAAGCACATTCGACGACGGTCGCCTGACGCGACCCGGGATATCGAGGGGATGAAAATGACGGGCAATTGGAAGGGGCCTCTGACGGCATTCGCGCTGGCTGGATGTCTGGTCCCGGTGGCGGCATGGGCACAGGACCAGCAATCGGACCTGATGTCGCTTGGCAAAGGGGAGCTCAGGAACGAGATCCGAACGCGCTACGACGCTGCTCTGGCGCAGACCGGGGACGCGAACGTCGTCGCGGCCGATACGCCGGCATTCATGTGGGCGTCGCAGGCAAAGGCGCAATGCGGCATTGCCCTGGGCTTCCTGAAGAGCGGGACCAAGGACCCCGTCAGCATCGGCAAGTGCGACGATGCCTATCGCCGCATGACGCAGCCGCAGATGGTGTCGCAGGAGACCGTTGCTCCGCCGCCGGTTGCCGCGGCGCCGTGTCTGCCCGGTCCCTACATCGTGTTCTTCGATTGGGACAGCAGCCTGATCTCGCCAGACGCGGCGACGATCCTCGATTCCACTGTCGCATCGACGGCAGGCTGCGGCGGGGCTGCGATCCGGATAGACGGATATACGGATCGTTCGGGAAGTGACCGTTACAACATGGGGCTTTCGACGCGCCGGGCCGATGCCGTGCGCGATTACCTCGTGTCGCATGGCACGACGGCCAGTTTGTCCACGCAGGCGTTCGGCGAAAGCAACCCGCGCGTGCCGACGGCGGATGGGGTTCGCGAACTCCAGAACCGCCGCGTTGAGATTACGGTCGAGTGACCGGGAGAGGTGTGAAGATGTTGTACGGTAGAACCATCGCGGCAGGGATTGCAGTCCTGTTGTCCGGAACGGCTTCGGTGGCGCTGGCGCAGTCGGCCGGCCCGGTCAGCCTGCGCGATGCCATCGTCGTTGCGGTCAATTCGAACCCCGAAGTGGCGCAGGCCCAGTATAATACCGAGGCCATCCAGTTCGAGCGTAAACAGGCGCAGGGCCTTTATGCCCCGCGCGTCGATGTCGAGGCTTCGGCAGGCTGGCGCCACCTCGAGAACAGGACCCGCCGTTCGCTCGGTATTGCCGGGCAGGAGCTCTATCCGCTGAGCGCCGAAGTGCGCGCGGAATGGGTGGCGCTCGACTTCGGTCGCCGTCGCGGAGAACTGCTGCGCCAGGCAGCGCGCGTCGACGGGGCCTCGCTGCGGGTGGTCGAACGTTCGGAATACATCGCCCTTCAGGTCGCGCGTCAGTACCTCGATATCCTCCTCCAGCAGCGCATCGTTGCCGCGAGCGAGGATAACGTGGCGTTTCACCGCTCGCTGGTGAACGATCTGACGACTGGAGTGGAACAGGGATCGATCTCGATCGCCGACCAGCAGCAATCGGAAGAACGACTGCAGGCCGCACTCGTCCGCCAGTCGGAGGCCGAGCAGGACCTGACGGAAGCGAAGATCAAGCTGCGTCGCCTGACCGGTCTCGACATCGACAACGTCTCGATGCCACCCGAACTGGTGGAAGGCTTGCCGGGCACGCTCAGCGAAGCGGTCGGGCTTGCCCGCACCGAAAATCCGCTGGTCAAGGAAGCGGCGGCGGACGTCGATGCCGCCGGCGCGTTGGCAGACAGCGTGCGCGGTGACGGCTTCCCCAAGATCGGCGTGGACCTGAACGGGCGCGCCGGTGAGGACATCGACGGTTTCCGCGGTTCCACCAAGGACGTGCAGGCCCGCGTGTTCCTGCGCTGGAACGTCTTCGACGGCGGCATCAACCGCGCGAACTACCAGGAGATGGTGCGCCGCGCGAGCGAAGCGCGTTACCGGCTCTACCAGGTCACCCGCGAAGCCGAAGAGGACGTCCAGACCGCCTGGACCACCCTGCAGACGCAAGGGCGCATCGGTGAACAGCTGGGCAACCAGAGCCGCGTGTCGGACGACCTGCTGCTGTCCTACCGCAGTCAGTTCAATGTCGGCCGCCGGTCACTGCTCGACGTGCTCGATGCGCAGAACACGCGCTACAACGTGCAGGTGCGGCTCGAAACCGCGCGCTTCTCGGAAATGTTCGCCCGTTATCAGGTGCTGGCCGCGACCAATCGCTTCCTCACCACGATCAACGTGCCCGCAGGTGCCGGCGCCGGGATGAACGAGCGGGACCGCTTCCACTACGGCCCGCCCAACCCGGCCGAGACCCAGTACCGGACCTATCCCTGATCGCCCGCATGGCAGCGTGGCGATCGACGGCAAGGGCTAACGGGGCCGGTTGCCGCTCCTCTGGAAGAGCGTAATGTTCGAACGAACGGAAACGAAACGCGGCGAGGAAGACCTCCTCGTCGCGTGCATTGCCCGCATGGCGGAAAAGGCCGGGGTGTCCTGCGCACCGGTCATGTTCTCGTCGCTGGCGCGCAATGCGCAAGGGTACCTGCCGCGCCATCAGGCCGAAGCCGCGCTGGAACTGCTCGGCCTCAACTGCGATGCCTCGCGCCGGACCAGGCTGCCGACCAAGCCGGAGTTCTACCCGGCCATCGTCTCGCTCGAGGAAGGCCAGGTCGCCGTCGTTCACGAGGTGAAGGACGGCGATGCGCTGGTCTGGCGTCCGGAAACGCGCAGCGAAGGCTGGGAGCCGATTGCGGCCCTTGCCGAACGCTACGATGGCTGGATGGCCACCGTCTTCGGCGATTCCTCGACCGCGCGGGAGGCCGGGGCACCGTGGCAGGAGCGGGCCAAAAGCCACTGGTTCTGGAGCGAGCTCTACAAGCTGCGGGGCCAGTTCTGGCCGGTGATGGTGGCCTCCGTCATCGTCAACGTCCTGGCGCTGTCCTACCCGCTGTTCTCGATGAACGTGTACGACCGCGTCATTCCCAACCGCGCGCAGGCGACCCTGTGGGTGCTGGCGGCAGGCGTGCTGATCGCCTTTGCCATGGATTTCATGATCCGACGTGCGCGCACCCGCGTTCTCGATCAGATCGGGCGCGATCTCGACCTCAAGCTGTCGCAGAAGATCTACTCCAAGGTGCTGTCTTCGCCGCTTGCCGGACGCAAGGGGCACACCGGCAACCTCGTGGCGCGCGTTTCGGAATTCTCGCTGGTGCGCGATTTCTACGCATCGACCACCATCGTGCTCGTCGCCGACATGGCCTTCCTTGTCCTGTTTCTTGCGGTGATCGCCTATATCGCGGGCTGGCTGGCGATGGTCCCGCTGATCGGTGCGGCATGCATGGCGATCTTCGGCCTGCGGCTGCAGCGCAAGGTCAGCAGCGCGGCGCTCGATGCGCAAGTCGACAACGGGTTGCAGCAGACGCTGCTGGTGGAATCGATCTCCGGCATCGAAACGCTCAAGAGCCTGTCGGGCGAGGGTGCGATGCTCGGCCGCTGGCGCCAGCTGGCCGAAGCCGGAGCCCATTCGCAGCGCCGCCTGCGCGACGTGAGTTCGGCGGCGATCTCGCTGGCCTCGACGTTCCAGCAGGTCACCAGCATCAGCCTTGTCATTGGCGGCTATTACCTGTTCGACGCGGGCAAGATCACGATGGGCTCGATCATCGCCATCGTCATGCTATCGACCCGCTCGCTGTCTCCTGCCGCGCAGCTCGCCTTTCTGCTCACCCGCAGCCAGCAGGCGCGCAAGGTGCTGGATTCGCTGCAGCAGGTCTGGCTCGAAGAGGACGAGCGCACCATGGGCAGCGCTTCGCTGACCCCCGAAGTGCGCAGCGCCAATATCCGGACAGAGGATCTTGAATTCACCTATCCGCAGGCATCGGTGCCATCGCTCGCCGGGATCAACCTGACGATCAACGAAGGCGACCGCATCGCCATCATCGGCAAGGTCGCTTCGGGCAAGTCGACCCTCGGCCGGGTGATCTGCGGTCTCTACCAGCCCACAGCCGGCTCCATGCTGGTCGACGGGATCGACAGCCGCCAGTACCGCCCGCAGGACCTGCGCAACGCCTATCGCTTCGTCGGTCAGGACGCGGTGCTGTTCAGTGGCTCGATCAAGGACAACCTCGCGATCGGCGCGGGCATCGTGCACGACGAGGACCTCCTGCGTGCCTTGCGGCAGGTCGGCGCGGACGAATTCCTCTCGCGCGATGCCAGCGGTTTCGATCGCCCGGTCGGCGAATCCGGGGTGCAGCTTTCCGGAGGGCAGCGGGCGTTCCTGTCGCTGGCCCGGGCCATGGTGAAGCCCTCGCGCCTGTTGTTCCTCGACGAGCCCACCGGGGCCATGGACAGCCAGACCGAGCAACTATTCGTCGAACGGCTGTCCCAATCCATGTCAGCTTCGCAGACACTTGTTGTCGCGACCCACAGACCGGCACTTTTCTCGGTCTGCAACCGCCTGATCGTGCTGGACAGGGGTCGGATCGTGGCGGACGGTCCGCGTGACGAGATCATCGCGTCGGCAGGCATGGGAGCCAGAACGTGAGTGCGCTAGCCGCCCCAATCGCACAGCATGCAGCGCATCGGAGATCCGC
The DNA here is from genome assembly GCF_001368935.1 of Novosphingobium sp. KN65.2. Taxonomy (NCBI): domain Bacteria; kingdom Pseudomonadati; phylum Pseudomonadota; class Alphaproteobacteria; order Sphingomonadales; family Sphingomonadaceae; genus Novosphingobium; species Novosphingobium sp. KN65.2. Next base: position 48,211 of record NZ_CCBH010000193.1, on the reverse strand, counting down.
GCACGGGATGTCCGGGCGCAACCGGCGCGTGGCGTTCGGCGTCATGGGCGGCATGGTCCTGCTCGGCGTCGCCGCCTGCACCCAGGTTCCCGCGCTGCGCAGCGTTTTCGGGTTTGACGCAAGCGAGCCGGTGGCGGTCATCGTACCGCCCGAACAACTGCGCGCCGTGGAAGCGATGACGGTCGACGACAAGTCGCAGATCCTCGTTGAGGGAACCGAAGCCGAAGCGCGCAATGCGGCCATCGCCGTTTCGGATCTGCCGGTGGAGCGTGCAGCGAGTTTCGCTTTTCCCCAAGCCTCGGGCAATGCCTACAGGACGGCGCTGAAGTGCCTGAGCCAGGCCGTCTATTACGAGGCGGCGCGTGAGCCACTGGAGGGCAGGCGGGCCGTGGCACAGGTCGTGCTCAACCGCGTGCGCCACCCGGCCTATCCGAACAGCGTTTGCGGCGTCGTCTACGAAGGTTCGCAGCGCAACACCGGGTGTCAGTTCAGCTTCACCTGCGACGGCGCGCTGCTTCGTGCCCCAATGGCGTCGCTGTGGGCCGAGGCGCAGGACGTCGCGCGCGAGGCGCTGGCCGGACGCGTCGAGGCCAGCGTCGGTACCGCGACGAACTATCACGCCGATTACGTCCTGCCGAAGTGGGCCTTCACCCTCGCCAAGATCGAGAAGATCGGCCGTCACATCTTCTATCGACTGCACGGAAAGTGGGGCCAGCGTGCGCTGTTCACCAGCGCCTACAGCGGCGTCGAACGGATCCCGGTGCTCGATTACGATGGTCTGCGCGCGCGCCTTCTGGCCGCGTCGCAGCAGGGGCACGAACCGGCTCCGGTGCCGGGACTGACCGTGCCGCCGGCCGTGACTGATCGCCACGCCGCAAACGATGTCGGCGGTCGTATCGACACGACCAAGCAATGGCGCCTTTCGATCCCCGATCCGGTTTCGGCCAGCTCGAAATACCAGTCGGCAATCGCTGCCACCACGTCGGTCCAGTCGCAGGCCGTCGAACCGGGAATGGAAACGGCATCCGCGCCGTCAAGGATAGTGCTCGCACGATGAACGCCATGATTTCGTCTTTCAGGGAGCGGATCGGGTATGACGACTGGGATGCCAGCCGCAGGTTGATCGTCCTGTGCGGTGTTGCCCTGCTGGTGTTGTTCGTCTGGGCCGGGCTTGCCCGCGTCGATGAAGTGACCCGCGGCATGGGCAAGGTCGTGCCCTCCAGCAAGGCCCAGCTCGTCCAGGCCGCCAGCCCGGCCACGGTGCTGTCGATCCTCGTGCGGCCCGGCCAGATGGTGAAGAAGGGCCAGTTGCTCGTCCGCCTGGACGATTCCCAGTCCTCCTCCGCACTGGGCCAGCTGCAGGCGGAGAACGAACGCCTCACCGCGCGGGCCGATCGTCTGGAAGGCGAGGGCACCGGCACCGACAGTTCCTGCGGTGAAGGTACGATATGCGCCGAGGAAGCGCGCCTCTCCGAAGTGCGCCGCGCCGCGGCCCAGAGCCGCCAGAACGCTCTCGTCGCGCAAGTCGATCAGCGCCGCCGCGATCTGCAGGAGGGGCAGGCAACCGTCGCCTCGCTACAGAACAGCGCGAAGCTGGCGCAGGATCAGGTTAACATGCTCACCCCGCTTGCGCAGAAGGGCATCGTCCCCAAGACCGAACTGCTGACCGCGCAGCGCGATCTGGTCGATACGCAGGGCCGCTTGTCCGCCGCTCGGCAGGGCGTCGGGCGTGCGCAGGCGGCGATCCGTGAAGCGGAGGCGCAGTTGCGGCAGGCCCGCCTCGATTTCCAGCAGGAAGCGCTCAACGAGCGCAGCGAGATCACCACCAAGATCGCCGTCAACGAAGAGACGATCAAGGGCGCCGAAGCGCGCCTTGAACGCAATGAGCTGCGCGCGCCTGCCACCGGCTACATCAACGATGTTCAGGTCACCACGGTCGGCGGCTTCGTCAATGCGGGCGAAAAGCTCATGCAGATCGTGCCGGTGGGCGAAAAGCTGCTGGTGGAGGCCCGCGTCGACCCCAAGGACATCGCGTTCATCAAGGTGGGCGATCCTGCCAACGTCAAGGTCACGGCCTACGACTTCTCGATCTATGGCGGGTTGACGGGCCGCGTGCGCAACATCAGCGCCGATAGCATCTACGACGATGTCGAGCGCAAGGCGTACTACAGCGTGATGGTCGAGACCGACAAGGCGTTCATCGTCAAGAACGGCACGAAGTTGCCGATCATGCCGGGCATGATCTGCGACGTGGAGATCGTCACGGGCCGCAAGAGCATCCTGACCTACCTGTTCAAGCCGGTTCTGCGCGCCTTCGACGAGGCCCTGACCGAGCGCTGATTTTAACGCGATGCGACCCGTTCAGCGCGCGGCGAGAAGCGTTGGCGCCTGATCCGGTTCGCGCGTATAGCCGTGCAGCCACTTGCCGCCGGCGCTGAACGACATGATCGGCCGGTAGTCGTAGCTCATCGCGCCGTCGAGAAGCTTGTCGGTCGCGTTGTCGAGCAGCCAGTAGCGGCCCTCCAGCCTGACGACGAGCAGGGCATGATCGGCGTTGCGCACGGTATCCCGCGCGATCGTCAGGTACAAGTCGGAACGCGGCACGCCCAGTGCGGCAAGCGCCTGCATCTTGAAGATCGCGATGTCCTCGCAGTCCCCGGCGCCGCGCTTGAGGGTGGCGCTGGCGGTCGCCCAGTAGTCGGGCTTGCCGTAGATGTCGCTGTCCTCGCGGTAGCGGATATGCCGGTTGGACCACGCATTGACCGCTGCAAGCGCGGTTTCGGTTACGCCAGCGCCGGAGCGCGTAGCCATCCCGGCTACGACACGGCTCGACAGCCCGGCGCTACGAACCCGGTCCCACTGCGCATCGAAGTTCGTATGCCGCAGGGGCAGGCGTGCGCTGCCCAGGAAGTTGTCGGGATTGGCCGGCGTATGGCTCGTTGCAGAGTAGATCGCGGGCATCGTGCGCGCCTCAGCCAGTGTCGCACAGCGCCAGCCCCCGGCAGCCGGCGCGATCGGCGCCAGAGCCTGCGACGATTGCCCTTTGCGAGACGATTGCTGCATCGAGATCAGCTCAAGCTTGCTCGGCGCGCCGCCCAGCAGCGCAGCCGCCTTGCTGGCGACAGGTTCCGGCGTCAGAGCGACGTGCCCCGCAGAGGCGGACCCTTCACAAGCGCTGGCAGAAAAGTCCGAACCCGATGGAGTGAGACTAGAAAGGCCCGATATCCCAGCAACGGCCACCAGCGGCAGCCCCAGCACCACCGAGGCCGAAGCCTGCGCCGGAGCGGCAATGGCGAGCTGTAAGCCGAGAACCGGCACACCCGCAGCAACGAGATGGGACCACTTCATACGGCAAAGACTTGCCGCACCGGCATCAATATGCCGTTTATCGCCGTGGTTAGCGGATATTAACGATGATGGGCGTCAGGCTGCGTCTTGGCCGAATTCTTCTCGATGATAATGCAGCGCCAGATCAGTGCGGTAAGCAGTATGCAATAGGCAAAGGTCAGATTGATCCCGAGCGGAAACGTCAACGCACGGCAAGCCAAAGGCGCAAGATAAAGCACTACCAACAGCGGCCGCTTCCATGCTCCGAACAGGCGTTCCCTTGATTGCCTTGCCAGCCAGAGCCAAGGCAGGATGAGGAACGCAAGATCGTAGTTAAAGAGATACGGCGTTACCAGGGCGCTGGCTGCGAAAAGAAAGGCCAGTTTGGCATCGGTAGGGACCTCTATGGACCAAACTCTCCAGGTCAGACACACGAGAACGACACTGGTCATGCCTTGCGCCCAGATCGCGAGATACTCGCTGCCTGTTGCACGCAAGGCCGCATAAACAGTGGTCTGGCGCAAGAAGAATTCCGGTCCGGAATTGGCCATCAATGCGCGGCTTACTTCCCAGCTTTTGGGATAGGCCAGCATTGTTCCGCTGCCGAAGACCACCCACGCCAGCAGCAATAGAATTGTGCTTGAGCACGCCGCACCGGCAATTGCGCGCCAGTTGCGCGATGCCAGGAAGGCTACGGGCATCAGCACCGCAAGGTGCGGCTTGATGATGAGCGTGCCGGTCCAAAGTCCCGCCACGAAAGGCCTGCGCTCAAGATTGGTTGCGAAGGCCGCTTGAATGCCGCTGGTCAGTAAACCAGTCTGCGCATGCCATGCTGAAACCAGGGCGCCGGGGAAAGCTGCTATCGGCCAGGTTAGCTCTCTATCGGCTTTGCGCGTCTGGTAGAGCCAGAACCCGTAAGTGGCGCAGATCCATGCCACCCACGCCTGATTGTAGGCCAGGAAGCCAAGCGGCGCGACGATGAAGAGGAACGGCGGCGGGTTGACGAATGCAAAGACGTCATTCCGCCCGACTGTAGCCTGTATCGCGAAGGTCGATTTGAGATCGTAGACGGTTTCGGCTGCCCCGGTCAGGACCAGTCTCCCGGCCGACCAGAATGCCAGGAAATCGCTGCCGCTTTCGCCATTCGCCTGCATATAGAAATGCAGGAAGCTTGGCAGCGAAGCGATCAACAGGATCGCGGAGTATGCGACGAGCCTCTGGCGATCGATCCAGCCAAGCTGCACGAAGGATAGTTTGCCAGCGAAGGCGCTACGTGGGCTCACCGGAAACCGGACCGCGCGTGGTGAAGAGCCCCGTCAAGCGGCAATGGCGGCAGGCTTTGCGCGTGTGCGATGGCGGAAGGTCACGTTAACCCGTTCCGACAGGATCAGGTAAGGCAGCCAGATCGCCGCGCTGATCAGGACCTTGTCGAGGTCGCCCGAGAGCATTGAATGCAATGCCGTTGCAACCGAAGCAGGTAGGTTGCCGGTTTGCGTGACTTTCTCTGCAATCTGCAACTGCATCATCACGTCGAGAAGCCAGGTGAAAGCAAGCATACGCGGGAAAAGAGGGGCGGTGCGCAGGGCCATGACGAAGCATACTGTGTAGAAGAAGTTCAGGACGACGACATCCATCGTCATCATCGCCAGCATCGTCGTTGCCCAGGCAGGAGCACTTGCGGGCATTGCGGGCATGGCAAGCATGAATTCTGCCGTCCGGAATGGCACGTTGAGCAGCATTCCGGCGATTAGCGACGCCATAAAGCCTGTCGGACCGAACGCCGTGGTCTTCCGTGCCTGAAGACAATCGAGCTGCCGCCACTGGCCGTAGCGACAGAGCCGGAACGAAGGTTGCGATGCCAGGTCGCGGAGCGGGAAACAGGCCGTGGCGATGCGGTAAGCGACTACCGGTGCCATTGTGACAGCGAGGAAGGGGAAGATCATGGCAGCAAGACTTGCGAACTGCGTCTTGTCGTTCGCCGCAATGGCAACTTTGGCCAGGGCGAAAAGCAACATGGTGACTAGCCAGTATGTGATGATCGATTCCATTCGCGAATGGAAGAAGTTCACAACACCGATGCTCCGGTTCTCCAGCCAGGAGAGGAGTGTGCCCTTGTAGTATTCGATCCTGCGACCATCCGTTATCTGCGGCTGCCACATGTTCGGTTTTCCCTTTCCATTCCTCCTTTAACATGGTCGGTCTTGGTTAAGCTCGCGTAAAATTTGGCGAGGGGAATCGGCGGTGAGTCGTTTTCGAATCGGGTTAGGTTGATGCCAAATCCCCACAAGTGCTTGGAAATTAACCAATTATTTCAACGATTAACTTTCGTAAGCTACTGATTTGCAGAGATAAAAAATACACTTAGCTTTTTAATTGACCAACTTGACCTTCGCGATCAATTCTAAGCCTGCCCAGTGAGGGAACCTACGCATAGGAGCCGATGCAAGTCACGGTTCTAAAAGAACAAAGGTCGCGTTGGTTCCAGTGTACTCTCTCACGGACGGTGGGTTAGCCGGAAATAGATGCCGGGGCCCTGAAAACATTAGTCAGGCGGGCAGCCATGGGGCTGGGGGACCGCAAAATGTTGACTAGGAGTGCGCTATGATCAAGTTTATCCGTAATTTCGTTAACGATGAAGCTGGCGCTTCGGCTGCCGAATACGCTCTCATTCTTGCTCTCGTCGGCACCGGCATTGCTGTCGCCGCATTCCAGCTCGGCGGCGCAGTCTCGGGCGCTATGAACAAGGCAACTACCTGCATCAACGCTAGTGGTAATAGTGGTTCTTGCTGATTTGTTAAGGCCCCCCCCCCAAAAAGGGGGGGGGGGGCCATTACTTCATTTCCTGAGGGCAACAAGGGGGGGCGCTCAAATGCAGGGGCGCAATATCATTCTCGTAGGGATTGCTGTTGTTCTGGGCCTAGTCGCCGTGATCTTGGCAAATTCCTATTTTTCGGGTGTCGAACAACGACAGGCAAGGATCGCGCAAGAGCAGAATCTGAGTCAGATCGTGGTAGCAACGAAAGAATTGCCCTTCGGTACCGTTCTGAACGATCAGAACGTCCGGCTTGCAAATTGGCCGTCAAACTCCATTCCTGAGGGTGCCTTTACTTCCATTGCTGACGCAACGGGTAAAGGTAATGCGACCTTGCGTAACATTGTAGCCGGTGAGCCGGTTCTTGCTTCCAAGCTCTCGTCGCGGCCGACCCTTTCGGCCAACCTTCCTACGGGTCAGTATGCTGTTGCCGTTCCGATCAGCGCCGTTGCCGCCGCGGGCGGCTTCATTCGTCCCGGTGACACGGTCGACGTGCTGCTGACGCGCAAGATCCCTGGTGACGGTGCCTCGACCGATGACAAGATGACGGACGTTGTCCTCTCGACAGTCCCTGTCCTCGCCATCGATGTCGATGCGAGCGAAAAGAGCACGGAGCCGACTGCAGCAGGCAAGACCGCCACTCTGCAGGTCGATACGCTCGGCGCGCAGAAGCTGGCGCTGGCGCAGCAGCTTGGCGTGCTCAGCCTTGCTCTACGTAATGCTACGGATCAAACCGTTACCGCGGCATCAACCGTCCTTCCGAACCAGTTGACAGCCCGGAAGATCTACATTGCTTCGCGGGAGAGCCGCGCGCCGTCAGCTCCGGCTGCACCGATCTCACGGTCGGTCATGTCGCCCGCGACGAGCGCGCCGCGCAGGAGCGGACCGATGATGACGATTTTCCGTGGCAGCGAACCCAGCCAGTATGAGGTGCAACGTGGCTACTAATCGCACGACGCGCACGGCGCTTGCCCTTGCCCTGGTGGCCATGTCGGGAGCCGGCCTCGCCGGATCGGCCGACACGGCGCGGGCGCAGGCCCTCACTGCCGGCGGTCTTCATGCCGGCACGCTGGAAGTGCCCTTCAACAAGAGCCAGGTGGTCTCGGCCGACCGCCCGATCGCCAAGGCGATGGTCGGCAGCTCGGACATTGCCGATATTCTTCCCGTCACGGATCGTTCGATCTACGTGCTGGGCAAGAAGATGGGCACGACCAGCCTGACGCTTTACGACAACGCCGGTCGGGTGATCTCGATCATCGACATTGCCGTGGGCCCTGACGTCGAAGCGCTCAGCGACCAGATCAACGAATTGATCCCCGGCAGCAAGATCGATGCACGGATCTCCAACGACTCCGTAGTCCTGACCGGCATGGTCAACAACGCCGGTGCAGCGGATCGCGCAGCCCAGCTCGCGAAAGCTTATGCCGGGGACAAGGTCATCAATCTTGTCACGATGGGCTCCAGCCAGCAGGTCATGCTCGAAGTGCGCTTTGCCGAGGTCAATCGCTCGGCAGGGAAGGACATCGGTGTTAGTGCCTTTGCGAATTCGGACAACGGCAAGTTCCGTTCGGTCACCGGTCTGGGCTCGCAGCTGGTTCCAGACCCGGATACCGGCGAAGGTATCTTGCAGCTTTCCGCCATCACCGATGCCTTCGGCATATTCCGGCAGCGGTTCTCGATCGGTAAGCTCAACATCGATGCAACGCTCAATGCGCTGGAATCGCGCGGGATGGCAAAGACATTGGCGCAACCGACGCTGGTCGCGTTGTCCGGTGAGCGAGCCTCGTTCCTTGCCGGTGGCGAATTTCCGGTGCCGGTCGCGCAGCAGAGCAGTTCGGGCGGCGGCAATGGCAATCAGGCGATCACCGTTGAATTCAAACCGTTCGGCGTCAGCCTCGGCTTTACGCCTACGGTGCTTGGGGACAAGACGATCAGCATGATCGTTGAGCCCGAAGTCAGTGCTCTCGATCCAACGGCTTCGATCACGGTCGGCAATATCGTGATCCCGGGTCTGCGGACCCGTCGGGCCAGCACGACCCTGGAACTGCGCGATGGGGAGAGCTTTGCCATCGCGGGCCTGCTCCAGAAGGATTTCGAAACGACGATTAAGCAGGTTCCGATCCTTGGTTCGCTGCCGATCATCGGCTCGTTGTTCCGTTCGAGCGGCTTCAAGAAGGGCGAGACCGAGCTTTTGATCGTGGTGACGCCAAGGCTCGTCGCGCCGATCAAGCCGAGCCAGGTGCGCCTGCCCACCGATCGCGTGGCCGATCCGGGTGAACTCAACACCTTCCTGCTCGGGCAGCCCTACAGCCCGCAGCCCGTCGCTCCGGCGACGCCGACGGAAGGTCAGTCCGGGACGCAGGACAAGGGGGACGGCTATGAATATTGAGAAATCCCCGCTGCCGGGCCTCGCCGCAGCGCTCGTTCTCGCGGTTGGTCTTTCGGCCTGCGCAACGACTGACACACCGCCGTACATGGGTGGCCCGGATAACTTCGGTGAAGCCAATCGCCAGACGATGATGGCGCAGGTTATCGATCCGGACCCGCATTACGAGACAGCAATCCCCGAATCCTCGGGCGATCACGCCGCCGATGCGGTGGAACGTTATCGCGAGGACAAGGTCAAGAAGCCCGAACGTATGACGACTACCAAGAGTATGTCGTCAGGCGGCGGATCGAACTGACGGGGGAAGGGCACGCAGCCATGGAGCGCGATGTTTTCCGAACTCTGAAAGAGGATGAAAACGGCGCGGTTGCGGCGACATATGCCCTTGCCTTGATGGGATTGATCGCGGTCGCGGGGGTCGGGTTCGACTACGCGCGGCTCTCGACGATGGACAGCGAATTGCAGAACGGTGCCGACCAGGCCGCTCTGGCAGGGGCGTCGCAGCTGGACGGAAAGACTGGCGCCTGCTCGCGCGCGGCGACTGCGGCCATCTCACTCGTCACCAATACGACGCTTCTGGCCAGCACCACGCACACGATTTCCATTCCTTCTGAGACAGCCTGCGATGCGACCGGCAGCGTCCGGTTCTGGCAGGACAGGAATGCAACCACCGCCGCCACAAGCGACGCAAACGCGCATTTCATCGAGGTCGACGTTGACGTCAGGACCGTCGATTATGCACTGACGCCGGTCACGGGCCTGTTGAGCGGCTCGCTCAATGCCAGCGCTCTGGCGGGGCTGGGATCTTCGATCTGCAAGGTGCCGCCCGTCTTCATGTGCAATCCGGCGGAATCAACCGATCCGACGTTCACCGTGTCGAACTATATCGGCAAGGGAATGCGGCTGATCGCCAATGACGGCGGTGGCAATTACGGACCGGGTAACTTCGGATATCTCCAGACGAACGCCGGGAACGGTGCACAGGCGACGGCGCAGACGCTCGGGCGTGTCGAAATTCCCGGAGACTGCGTAGGTGTCGACGACGTTACCACGAAGCCGGGTGAACAGGTCAGCGTTCTCGACGCCCTGAACACGCGCTTCGACATTTACGACAACGGCCTGAACCAGGCCTGCGGCGTCGGAAACAGCCTTTGCCCGCCTTCTGCCAACAGCCGCAAGGACCTGATGCACAAGGGCGGAGCGGGCAATTGCGGGATTGCCAACGGCGGCGGCAATGGTTGGGTCGAAGCGCCGCGTCCTTACAGGCCGACCTCTGCCACCACACCATTGACCGCTACGCAAATCTCGAACACGTCGCCCATGGGCTATCCGCGGGATATGTGTCACGCGATCAGTCTGACCGGTTCTTGCAGCGGCGGAATTATCGGCGACGGCAATTGGGATCGTAACGCCTATTTCAAGACCAATTCCACGAATTACGATCCGACCACTTTCAGCATTTCGGGAACCTTCGGGACGTCGACGCCCACGCGCTATCAGGTCTACAAATACGAAGCCGATAATGCGGCGAGCCGGTTGCAGAACCAGAGTGACGGTGCGATCGTCTCGCGGCCGCAACCTTATTGCCAACCGCCCGGAATCCCGGTGAACGGATCGGCTCCGGACCGTCGCCTCATCTCCGTCGCCGTAATCAATTGTCAGGCTGAAGGAATTACCGGTTCGACTTCGGGCGTCCATGTTCAGTCGTGGGTTGACGTATTCCTGGTCGAACCATCAGCGACCCGTGGAACGGGTGGATCGAAGTACACCGAGAAGAGCGACGTCTACGTTGAAATCGTGCGAGCGACTCAGCTTGGCGGAGGAGGGAGCACGGCGGCGCAGCAGATTCGTCGCGACGTTCCCTATCTGGTGAAGTGACGATGTCCGGTGTTCACGCCATCTTGCGGAACCAATCCGGTGCAGCAGCAGCCGAGATGGCACTGATCCTGCCCTTGGTCCTGCTGCTGATCTTCGGGACGTTCGAAGGCGCGTACTACATCATGTGCGAACACCGCGTGGTGAAGGGCGTTCGTGACGCCGCCCGTTATGCCGGTCGTTTGCCCTTCAGCCAGTACGATTGTGCAGGAACCTTCGGTGGCGATGCCACAGCGGTGAAGAATCTGGCCCGGACGGGACAGATATCCGGTGGCACGGCCGCTGTGTATGGCTGGGCGAATGCGGACGTAACGATTGCCGTCGACTGCTCATCCAGCCAGCAGGGTATCTATGCCAGCGTCGGTGGGAATGCGCCCAGAGTGAAGATCAGCGCCGACGTCGCCTATCCCTCACTGTTCGGGACTCTCGGACTGGTGACGACAGGGTGGAGGCTGAAGGCTTCCGCGCAAAGCCCGGTGATGGGACTATGAAGCGTCTCCTCGAACTTGTCCGCGACCAGAACGGTGCCAGTGCGGCAGAATTTGCGCTTGTCTTGCCGATCCTGCTGATCGCGCTGATCGGAACCATAGATGTCGGCCTCTATGCCTGGAACATCAATCAGGCGGAAAAGGCGACGCAAACCGGCGCGCGCTGGGCTGTTGCCACCGACATGGTCGCGAGCGGCCTGAAAACGTATAGTTTCGCCGTTTCCGGCGGTGTCCCCCAGGGCACGGTCGTCGACCAGACGGCCTTCCCCGGAGTTACCTGTCAGAGCAACGGCACGACGGCTTCGTGCACCTGCGCCAGCGGTGGTACCTGCAACTTCCCGCTGACGGCTGATAACGCGGCATTTGGGCGGCTCGTCACGCGCATGGCGCAGATCGACAGCGATATCACCGCAAGCAACGTGGTGGTGACTTATGCCTGGTCCGGTCTCGGCTTCTCCGGCGATCCCAATGGTCCGGACGTTGCCCCGCTGACGACCGTCAGCCTGCGCAACATGACATATACGCCGCTGACCACGCTGCTGTTTCAGGTTTCGGTACCTCTACCTTCATTCGCGTACGCTTTGACCATGGAAGATGGCAGCGGAACAGTGTCCAACTAGGTGACCTCAATGGGAATTCATGAACAACTCGCCCAATCGATAAGGGAAGGCACGTTGAAGAGCGACACCGACATCCTCGTCATTGCCAGCGGACCTTACATCTCCGCTTTCAGTGCCGCGGTCGGGGGCAAGTTTCCGGCAGGGGTGCGTGCGCATGAACTCGACCCGGCCGAGCAGGTGCCCGATGCGGTGATCGGCGATGCCACCCAGATCGTCGCGGAAGTCGATCCGCGCGACGCAGGATCGATGCGGCGGCTGTCTTCGCTTCGCGAGCACTATTCCCACATTCCGCTGATCGCTGCGATCGGCGATGCCAGCGTCTCGCTGGTGCGGACGCTGGTACGTCAGGGCGTGAGCGATGTCGTGTCGCTTCCCCTTGAACCCGAAGAACTCATGCAGGTTGTGCTCGAAGCCTCGGTGCGGCGCGATACGCGGCCCCGGTCGGCGCGGAAGCTGGCCCCGCTGGTGGCAGTGGCGCGTTCCATCGGTGGTTGCGGCGCGACATCGATTGCGACGCACCTCGCTTCGGATCTCGCCGAGCATGCGGGTGACGCGGGGGCAGTCATCGTCGACCTCGACCTGCAGTTCGGCAACGTCGGCATCTACCTTGGCGTCAATCCCCGGGGTAGCCTCAACGATCTGCTCGAAGCCGGCGACCGTCTCGACGACGACCTGCTGACTTCGACAATCGGCGAAGCGGGCGGCGGCCTGTCCGTAGTCACTGCGCCCGATGCCATCCTGCCGCTGGAATCGGTGGATATCGACCAGTTGCTGCGCGTAATCCATCTTTTGCGCCAGCGCTTCGGCTACGTCGTGCTGGATCTTCCGGCCAACTGGACGAACTGGACCTTGTCCGCGGCTCTTGCTGCAAACTCGATCATCCTCGTGTGTGAGCTCTCGATCGCCAGCCTGCGTCAGGCGCGTCGCCGGCTGGAGCTGTTCGCCTCGGTCGGGATCGAGAGTTCCGCCGTCGAGATCGTAGTCAACCGGGTCGAGAACCGCCTGTTCAAGACCATCGACCTCGATGACGTTTCCCGCACGCTCAATCACCGGGTTCTGGGCAAGGTTGCGCTGGAATCGCCTCTTGTCAGCACGTCGCAGGACCAGGGAATGCTGGCGAGTGCCGTTCACCGAAAGAGCAAGTTCATGGCTGACGTTCGCAAGCTCGGTCAGCTGCTGAGAGACAGCAGTCTCAAGAGGGAGGACTGACCATGTGGCAGCTTCGCAGAACGCCGGAAGTTCAGGATCCGCCAAGCGCGGCACCGAGGATGTCGCTCGACAAGCTGACGCCGGCACCTCTCTTCGAACCGGAACAGCGGGCGGTATCGCGCCAGCTCGATCTCAAGATCGAGATCCATCGCCAGTTGCTCGACCAAATCAACCTCGCGGCTCTCGAAAAGATGTCGCGCGAGACGATTGCCAACGAGATCTCGGTCATAGTCGCCGAGATTCTCGAGCAGCGCAGCGAGATGCTGAACCGGGCCGAGCGCCTGACTCTGTGCGAGGAGGTTCTCGACGAACTTCTCGGCCTTGGCCCCCTTGAGCCGCTGCTCAAGGACGAGACCGTCAACGATATCCTCGTGAACGGTCCGGATTCGGTTTTTGTCGAGCGCTTCGGCGTCCTTGAGAAAGTGACCACGCGCTTTCAGGATGGGCGCCACCTGCTCAGGATCATCCAGAAGATCGTGAGTGCGGTCGGCCGTCGCATCGATGAGTCTTCGCCCTTCGTCGATGCCCGCCTTCAGGATGGCTCGCGCGTCAATGCGATCGTCCCGCCGCTGGCCATCGATGGCGCGCTGCTCTCGATCCGCAAGTTCTCCAAGAAGCCGATCAGCATGGAGCGCATGGTCGAGATCGGCAGCATCGTCCCGCAGGTCGCCGAGGTGATGCGCGGGATCGTGCTGGGCCGACGCAACATCATCATTTCCGGCGGCACCGGCTCGGGCAAGACGACGATGCTCAATGCACTGTCCTCGTTCATCGATGAGCGCGAACGTATCGTCACCATCGAGGACTCGGCGGAACTCCAGCTTCAGCAGGAGCACGTTGCCAGGCTCGAGACGCGGCCGGCTAACATCGAAGGCAAGGGTGAAGTTACGCAGCGCGAGCTCGTCAAGAACGCCCTGCGTATGCGTCCGGACCGCATCATCCTTGGCGAATGTCGCGCCGGAGAAGCCTTCGACATGCTGCAGGCGATGAATACCGGTCACGACGGTTCGATGACGACGATCCACGCCAACACCCCGCGCGATGCGCTTTCGCGTATCGAGCAGATGGTCGGCATGAGCGGCATCGATATTTCCGCCCGCTCGATCCGCGGCCAGATCGCGGCGGCGATCAACGTCGTGATCCAGATCGGGCGACTGTCGGACGGCAAGCGCAAGATGCTCTCGCTCAGCGAGATCACCGGAATGGAAGGCGACACGATCACCATGCAGGAGATCTTCCGCTTCAAGATGTCCGGACGCGACGATGCCGGCAATGTCATCGGCCATTTCGAGGCAACGGGTATCCGGCCGAAGTTTGCGGGCCAACTGGCCGAGCAGGGCATCCACCTCGATCCCGAACTGTTCCGCCACTCTGCTGCGTTCGACCCGTCATGACGGCCCTCTTCGTCAGACTCTTCGTCCTGCTCGCGGCATTCATCGCCGTCTTCCTCATTTCGCAGATCTTCCTGCGATTTGCCTGGGAGCGGCGATCGGAGCGCTCCGGCATCAACGAACGTCTGCGAATGTTGCGGGCGGGCCTCTCGCGCGAGGCGGTGGCCTACTCCCTGCTGAAGAACGCGCCCCCGCATCTTTCGCCGGACGCCGGCTGGTTCGAACGCAAGTACGTCAATTTCGTGCGCATGGTGATGATGGCGGCAATACGGACCGAGGCGAAGCAGATCCTGCTGCGCATGGTCATTGCCTTCTTCGCATCGCTGTGCCTGATGCTGCTTGTCCTTTTCATCCTTCGCATCACGATCACCCTGGGCGTAGTCCAGCTTGCCGTGGTCCTGTGCCTGGGGGCGACCATTGCGCTGCCGATCATGCTGATCAGCCGCAAGGCCGAAAAGCGCCGCAAGCGGATGGAAGAGCAGTTCCCGGTGGCTCTCGACATTTTCTCGCGCTCGCTGCGCTCGGGGCATCCGATTGCCTCGGCAGTCGGCATCATCACCGAGGAAATGCCCGATCCGGTCGGCACCGAATTCGGACTTGTGTCGGACGAAGTGGCCTATGGGGCCGAGCTTAATGACGCGTTTGCGGCCATGGCCGAGCGCTGGGATCTTGAGGACATCCGCATGTTCGTGGTGTGCGTCTCGGTCCAGAGCGAGACGGGCGGCAACCTGGCTGAAATTCTCGACAACCTGTCCAAGGTCATCCGTGAGAGGGCGGCGCTTTACCTGAAGGTCCGCGCCTTGAGCTCGGAAGGCCGCATGACCGGCTGGATGCTGACCGTCCTGCCTGTCTTCACCTTGCTCGGCATGTTCTTGGTAAACCCGATATTTTATCTCGACGTTGCCCAGGACCCCATCTTCGTCATCGGCTTTCCCGCGCTCTTCGTCCTCTACTGCGTGGGTGTCTACTCTATCCGACGCCTGACGGACCTGAAGGTGTAACATGGTCGAATTTGTCGCCAACAACGCCCTGATCCGCAACTTCCTGTTGCTGCTGATCTTCGCGCTCGTGGTCGGTGTGACGCTGGCCGTCATGCTCGCCACATCGAAGCGCTCCCGGGTTCGCACGAAGCTCGAAGTGATCGGGCGGGAAAGCGTGAGTTCGCAATCGGCTTCCAGCTTGCGCCGATCCAGCGAGGATGCCTGGTCGCGCCTCGTGATGCGGATCGAGAAGGCCGGGCTCAATCTCAGCGATACCAAGTCCGATGCCTTGACCGAGCAGATGCAGGCGGCAGGCTTCGAATCTCCCGCTGCGGCGCGCGTCTATACGCTGGTGCGACTGGTGCTGGTAATTGTCCTGCCGACCGCGCTGATCGGAGCCTTGCTGCTCTCGGGCAGTGACGTCAGCTACATGAAGCTCTATTTCATTGGCACGTTTTGTGCCGTCATGGGGCTCTATGTTCCCAATATCTACGTCCGCGCACGCGCTGCATCGCGCCGGCGGGAAGTGCTGAACGGCTTTCCCGATGCGCTGGACCTGATGCTGGTCTGCGTTGAGGCGGGGTTGGGGCTTGAGGCCGCGTTCGACCGCGTCGGGCGCGAAATGGTGAGCTCGCATCCGCTGGTTTCACGTTTGCTTGTGACCACGACGCTGCAACTGCGTGCCGGCGCCACGCGCGAATCCGCGCTGCGCAACATGGCCGCGATGGCGCGGATCGATGAAATTGCGTCCTTTGCAACGCTGCTGATCCAGTCCGACAAGCTGGGTACGAGCATTGCGACGACGCTCCGCGTCTATGCCTCGGAAATGCGCGAAAAGCGCCGGATGCGTGCCGAGGAAAAGGCACATCGCATTCCGGTTCTCATTTCAATTCCTCTTGTGGCCTGCATGCTGCCGTCGATGATAGGCACGCTGATGCTGCCAGCGGCCATCCGGGTCGTGCGAATTATCCTTCCAGTGATGAGTGGGGGCTGACATGCAAAGTAAGACGGGAACGCGCATCGCTTGCGTCGTACTGATGGCGATGTCGCTGAGCGGGTGCGGGCGGGCGCTCGAATTCTTTGGCCTGCGCCACGATGCCAAGCCGGAAGTCCAGGTGCGTACCGCGGATGCCGACAGTGCTATCGCAGCGGTGGCCGAGGGGCGGGCGCATCTGGCTGCGGGGCGGACCGGGCAGGCGATCGAGGAGTTTCAGAAGGCGCTCGCAGCCGGAGACGAGATTGGCCCTGCTGCCAACGGCATGGGCGTCGCCTATGTGCGGCTCGGCCAGTTCGAACAGGCGCATCGCTTCTTTTCCGAAGCGCTTGCGGTCGATCCGAAGAATGCGATGTATCAGGCCAACATGGCACGCCTGATGCGCTCGAACCTCTTGGCCGAAAGGCACGAGGCGGACTTTGCAGCGCAAGTTGCGGCGCGCACGCTCACGGGGGCGCACGATATCCAGGCGCAGGCAGCCGTGCCTGAAGTTGCTGCCGTTGCAGAACCTTCGAACCAACCGGCACGCGCGGCGAGCGGAACGAGGCTCCAGCGCATTTCGCGTGGCGAAGTGATGATCCGGTCGGTCCAGCCCGACAGCAAGCCGGGGCGCGGTTCCCTGCCGGTTGTCGGCGTTCGCGGCGGCAAGCTCGACACGTTCCGGCCGGCCGTGCGCATCGAGTTTTCCGATGAAGGGCGCAAGCATGACAAGGCTGATGCCGAAAAGGCAGATGCTGCAGACACGGCCTCGGACGCCGAGCCGCCGAAGACGGCGAAGGCCGACCTTGCCGGGTTCAAGCCGCTCGTGCGGATCGATTTTCCGACTTCGCGCTAACAGTCGCAGGGTAGCCGATTAGATGAACGTTACTTTCTGGGCGGAACTGGTGGTGCTGGTTCCCGCCTGTTTCTATGCGAGCTGGTCCGACACGGTACAGCGGCGCATTCCCAACTGGCTGTGCCTGCTGACGGCAGTGGCTGGCCTTGCACTTGCGGCTTACGATGCAGGGCTGGGCAGCCTGGGTAGCCATGCCCTGCACCTCGCGGTTGCGCTGGTGGTTGGCATGGTGCTGTTTCGCTTCGACATGATCGGCGGCGGAGATGCCAAGTTCTATGCCGGATGCGCCGGTTGGTTCGCCTGGTCGCAGGCATCGCGCCTGCTCCTGTCGGTTTCGATTGCAGGACTTGTCCTGTTCCTCGTCTGGTTCACCGTGCGCCGGATCATGCGCAAGCCAATCAGCGGACGCGGTTCGGACGACAACTTCGACAAGCTTCCTTACGGCATCGCGATTGCTGCGGGCACGTTGATCACGGCCGCTTCGACGATCTGAGGAAAGCCTGATCCTATTTGTGCAGGCTGGAGGATGGGTCGATCGCAAGCCCGTCCTTGCGAACTTCGTAGTGAAGATGGGGCCCGGTGGACCGCCCGGTCGAGCCGACGAAACCGATGACGTCACCGGGCTTGATGGTCTGGCCCGCGCTGACGTTCAGGCGCGAGAGGTGCGCATAGCGGGTTTCGATGCCCTTGCCGTGATTGATGCGCACCGCCAGCCCATATCCACCCTGCCAGCCGGCCGCCATGATGACGCCACCTGAAGTCGCGTGGACGGGTTCTCCCATCGCAGCAGCGAGGTCGACGCCGGTATGCATGCGCACCTGGTTGAGAAGCGGGTGCATGCGCAGGCCGAAGCGGCTCGAAAGCCTGCTGGCGCGCAACGGCATGCCTTTGGGGGCATCGCCCGATCCGGTCCCGGGCGGCGGCGTAAGCAGGCGCACCGTATCCCGAAAACGCCCGCTGGACGAAATCAGGACCGATCGGCTCTGATCGAGCGAGGCTGCGGACGAAAGGTAGTGAACCGGTTCCTGCCCGCTGAGGTCCACGGCGCGTCCCACGGTGATGCGCGCAGGCGTCACCTGCGCAGCTGTAGCCGAGGCGGGGCGCGGCGACGTGACGCAGGCGGCACGGTCGCTGACGATGGCACCGGCGGTCATGCAACCTCCTGCGCTGTTCGTGTCGACAACGGCCATGCGACTGACGGCGTCCTCGCCAGCCCATGCAGGCGCTGACCATACAATGGCCAGGGCCGCCCCTAGCATAGCTGGGCGGATATTGATCTTGCTCCGGCCGTCCTGGATCATGGTACTTCCCCCGTTGCCGTAAACTAACGGAAAACGGCCAGTTTGTTAACTCAAATTGACGCGGCGTACCGAACTGGCACGCGGGAATTCGGAGGTATGAAGACCGGTTTCAGAACCCCCGCGCCATGCCTTCCCGGCGTGGATCGGCACCGCCTTCATAACCACCGTTCCTGACCACGATGGCCTGGATCCCGGACTCCTCGCTGCGGGAAGTCGACAGTGGCATACCGCGTGCGGCAAGACCGGTCATGATCGGTTCGGGGAACGGATCGGCGCGGAACGCGTCGCCCTTCGCGACCAGGTTGGGCAGTGCGACCGCGTCCTGCGGCGACATGTTCCAGTCCAGCATCGCTACAAGAGCCTTGAGATTGTATGCCTGGATCGACGTCCCGCCCGGCGATCCGGCAGCAGCATGGAAGCGGCCATCCTTCGTCAGGACGATAGCCGGTGCCATGCTCGATCGCGGTCGCTTGCCGGGTGCCGGGGCATTGGCCGCAGGCGCTCCGTCGCCGTCCGTGGGCGAGAACGAGAAGTCGGTAAGCTGGTTGTTGAGGAAGAACCCGTCGACCATCCGCCCCGAACCGAAGATGCTCTCCACGGTGGTCGTCATCGAGACGACGTTGCCTTGGGCATCGACGACAATGAAGTGGCTGGTTCCGCCCGGTTCCGCCGTAGCGTCCGGGCCGAAAGCAGGGGCACCTTCGGGATGGCCGAAGCTGACGGAGCCTGCCCGCTCGCCGATCAGTTTCGCGCGCGCGGCCAGGTAGTCCGGATCGAGCAGCCCCTTGATCGGGACTTCGACAAAGGCGGAATCGCCGACATAGCGATCGCGGTCGGCATAGGCGAGGCGGCTGGCCTGCGCGAATTCGAACCACGCCTTTTCGTCGCCCGCATTGCGCTTGGCGATATCGGTGTGTTCGAGAATGCCCAGCGCCATCAGCAGCCCCGGACCGCCAGACGGGGCCTGCGGGGTGCAGACCATATAGACGCGGTAGGGTTCGCATAGCGCCGGACCGGTGCGCGGGCGATAGGCGGCAAGGTCTGCCAGCGTCATTGTCCCGGGGCGCGGCCCTTCGCTGACGCGCTTGACGATGTCATGCGCAATGGGGCCGGTCAGCAGGCCCGAGGCCCCGAATTTGGCAATCCGCTCCATCGTGCGGGCATAGGCCGGGTTGCGCAGTCGATCGCCTGCGGCATAGCGGCTGCCGTCCGGCTTGGAGAAATAGGTGACGGCATCGGGCGCCGTTGACTGCGGCGCGCGTTCCATCCGGATCATCCCGGCAAGACGTGGGCTGACGATGAATCCGTCCGCTGCAAGATCGCGCGCCGGTTCGAGCAGGTCCGCCCAGGCGAGCTTGCCGTGATCGTGGTGGGCCATGTCGAGCATGGCGACGGCCCCTGGCACGCCTGTCGAAATGCCGCCGAGTACGGCATCGAAGAAGGGCAGGCGGTTGCCGTCATCGTCGAGGAAGAGACGGTCGGTAGCCCCGGCGGGCGCCGTTTCGCGTCCGTCGTAGTACGTCGCCTTGCGGTTCTTGGCGTCGTAATAGACCATGAAGGCACCGCCGCCGATCCCCGAACTCTGCGGCTCGACAAGGCCGAGAACGGCTTGGATCGCCACTGCGGCATCGACCGCCGAGCCGCCCTTGCGCAGTACGTCCACCCCGGCCTTCACCGCGAGGGGATTGGCCGCTGCGACCATCGCATGCTTCGCAAACCCGGACTGCTCGCGCTCTGGCGCCTTGGCAGTCCGGCTCTGCTCGACGGATGTTGCGGGGGTAGGGCTGGCCTGTGAAACGCTGGCCTGGGATACGGTCGTCAGTGTCAGTGCGGCTATGCCGACGGACAGGAGGAGGCGGCGCAATAGGGTTCTCCGGGGGGTGGCTTCTATCGAATTTCGTCAGGGCGATGGCCCCTTCGGCAAGGGACTCGCGGGACCGCCGGGACAGAACCTATCAGTTCCGTCCCATAGGTATAGGGCCGAGGTGCAAGGATCCTGACGTTCCGGGCAGGCAAGCGCGCGTCAGAGGTCGATGCCCGGTTGTGCCTTGATGCCGTTGCGAAAGGCATGCTTCTCGTCGCCGATCTTGCTGACCGTGTCGGCCAGTTCGATGAACTCGGCATGGGCCGCGCGTCCGGTGATGACCACATGCTGCATCTCCGGCCGGTTCCGGATCGCCGGGAGAACTTCCTCGAGCGTGAGGTAGCCGTAATTGATGAGGTATGTCAGCTCGTCGAGCACAACGAGCGAGATCGCGGGATCGGCAAGCGCGACCCTGGCCTTTTCCCAACCGGCCTGGGCTGCGGCGATATCACGCTGGAGGTTCTGCGTCTCCCAGGTGAAGCCTTCGCCGCAATTCTCCCAGGTGACACCCGGCTGCCTGGAAAGGAAGGCGCGTTCGCCCACGTCGACCTTGCTCTTGATGAACTGGAACACCGCAGCCGTACGGCCGTAGCCCAGCGTGCGGGCAACCATGCCGAAGGCGCTGGACGACTTGCCCTTGCCGTTTCCGGTGAGCACCAGCACCAGCCCCTTGTCGATCTTGGCTGCGGCAATGCGGGCATCGACTACGGTCTTGAGCTTGCGGGTGCGTTCCTTGTGGCGACGATCTTCTTCGGTCAGGTTCTCGGTGTCAGTCATGATTGGTCGGCCTCTCGTGGGTGTGGCAGGTGGCGGGGCGAAGGAGGCCGGCGCAGGTGTCTGGCGGTATTGGCAGTCACTCACGTATCCTCCTCGACGCACGCACGATTGTCGTCGCCAAGGGATTGCCCGCAGCAAGCGAGGCCCTCGTCCGCACGGTTCATCCCGCCCGCGCAGAGGAACGACGGTAGCGGGCCGGTTTCCTGACTTTCCGGATCGACGCGCCTGTCGCCGCCTTCTCGAACCGGGAAGGCCCCGTTCAATGGCGTAGTGGCGATGCGCTCACCGGTCACAGTTGCGGGAGCAGTGCCGTCAGCGCGGAGAAACATTCGGCGCCCGGACTTCCCGATTAAGCCCTTGCGGGCACCCGTTACGCCTTCGCGGATAAGTCAGGGCAAGGCGCCCTGCAAGCATATTGCGCTTGCGAACGGCATGGCTGCGCGATACTTGCCGGACTGCGACAGGTTCCCCGCAAGGGGATCAAAAGGGAACTCGGGTGCAAGTCCCGGGCTGCCCCTGCAACTGTAAGCGGCGAGCCATCCGGCCATTTCGCCATTGGGATCGAAAGGCGGTCCTGAGAAGGCGGCCGGAGCGGCGTTGACCCGTGAGCCAGGAGACCTGCCTGACGCAGTCGTTCTTCATCCGGGCAGGGCGCACCGGGTGTTCGAGGGCCCCGCGATGGCGGGGTCACCCCTCGCGCAACGACAGTCATCGTCTCGCCGGTTGAGCTTCCGGTGGGACTGGAGCCGTTTGCAAGGAGGGAGCGTTGCCATGCTCTTGATGTCTTTCTGTCGTCCGCGTTCGGGAACGGTATGCTGATGCTGCGTGCCGTCGAAGCCGAAGCCTCGGTCGTGGTCTGCTCGACCTGCCGCCATTCCGAAACAGAGCGTGAGGACGAGCACGGCCAGCGTGGCGGCGCGCGGCTGGCTTCCGCCATGCGCGAGGTGCAGGCTCAGGATCCCGCCTTGGCCGCCGTTTCCGTTCAGGAAATGCCGTGTCTGTTCGCCTGCAAGCGCTTTTGCACCGTGCATATCAGGGCGCCCGGCAAGGTGGGCTATGTCCTGGGCGACTTCGCTGCCGATCATGAGGCTGCACACGCGATCCTCAGCTATGCTGCGCAGCATGCCGAGAGCGAGGAGGGCGTTGTGCCCTATCGCAGCTGGCCGCAAGGCGTGAAGGGGCACTTCATCACGCGCACCCCGCCCGAAGGCTACCTGTGCACATGATCGGCTTCGAAAGCCGCGAAGCCTTTTCTGCGGCGCTCGCCGATCTGCCCGAAGCCAACAAGGTTGCGCAGGCCGCTGCACAGCTGCGCCAGGAGGACCTGACCAAGCCGCTGGGCTCGCTCGGTCGACTGGAGGACATCGCGATCTTCATGGCCTCGTGGCAGGGCAGGGAGCGGCCGGTACTGGAGCGCATCCGGGCTGCGGTCTTCGCCGGGAACCACGGTGTCGCCGCGCGCGGGGTCAGCGCCTATCCGCCCGAAGTGACGGCGCAGATGGTTGCCAACTTCGCGGCTGGCGGTGCCGCCATCAATGCCCTGGCCGATGCCTGCGGCGCGGAACTGGTCATCGTGCCGATCGAGCTGGAACGTCCTACGGCGGACTTCGTCGAAGAGCCTGCCATGAGCGAGGAGGATTGCCTCGCGGCACTCAACGCGGGCGCATCGGTCGTCGAAGAGGGGCTGGACCTACTTTTCGTCGGCGAAATGGGGATCGGCAATACAACGCCCGCCGCCGCGCTATGTGCGCAGGTCTGCAACGGCACCGCTGCCGAGTGGGTCGGTGCCGGGACGGGTCTCGACATGGACGGGATCGCCCACAAGCAGTCCGTCGTCGCGCAGGCATTGGCCTTTCATGGTACCCTCTGCACTGACGCTTTCGAAACCCTTCGTCGGCTTGGCGGGCGCGAGATTGCCGCGATGGCAGGGGCCATCCTTGCCGCACGGATAAAGCGCATTCCGGTACTGCTCGACGGCTACATCGTCTGCGCTTCCATAGCGCCGCTGGTGGTCGATCAGCCGCGGTTCGCCGCGCACTGCCTTGCCGCCCACTGTTCCATGGAAGCGGCCCATGCGCGGTTGCTCGACTGGCTTGGCCTTGCCCCCCTGCTGCAACTCGGAATGCGGCTGGGCGAAGGGACCGGCGCAGCGGTGGCGACGCAGCTCGTGCGCTCGGCCATTGCGGCGCACAACGGCATGGCGACATTCGCCGAGGCCAAGGTGGCGGGCGTTGCATGACGGATTTCGTGCTGCACCTCATGCGGCACAGCGCTCCGCAGCGGCCCGGCCTGATGCTCGGCCATCTCGACGAGCCGCCACTGGCCTCCGGCGTAGCCGCCTGCATGGAACGCGCAGGTGCACTTGCCTTCAAGCAGATCAGGTGTTCCGATCTTGCCCGAGCGCTGCTTCCCGCAAGGGAGATAGCCGGGCAGTGCGGCCTCGCAGTACATATCGATCCGCGCTGGCGTGAACTCGATTTCGGTGCGTGGGATGGCATGGCGCCGCAGCAGTTGCCCAATGACGCGCTTGCCCGGTTCTGGGACGACCCGGATGCCTTCCCTCCGCCGGGAGGCGAGATGTGGTCGGTCCTTGTCCGGCGCGTGGGCGAGGCACTGGCGCATATTCGTGAGGATTGCCTCGTCGTTGCGCATGGCGGCTCGATCCGCGCTGCAGTATCATATCTCACCGGGCTCGATCATCGCGGTGTCTGGGCGTTCGACCTGCCTTACGGCGCGCTCATCAGCCTGCGGGTATGGCCAGGAGGCAAGAGTGCGGGGCAGATCATAGCGCTAGAGACGGACGCGCCATGATCCGCCGCTTCATTCTCGCCATGCAGTTTACCACGCGCGTGCCCCTGCCGAACGTGAAAGCAGACGATGCGGACTTCGCCGCGCTCCTGCGTTATTTCCCGATGGTGGGACTGGTTGTGGGCGCCATCGTTTCGGGCGCCTGGTGGCTGGGATCGTTCCAAGGCGCATGGCTGGCGGCGCTGCTAGCGTTGGGGGCATGGGTGGCGGTGACCGGCGCGCTGCACCTCGACGGACTGGCCGACGTGGCCGATGCGACCGGTGCTGCGCATGGCAATCCAGCACGGCTTTCCGAGGTTCTGGCCGATCCGCATGTCGGCAGCTTCGGCGTCGTCGTCGTCGTGCTGCAGTTGCTCGCCAAGTTCGTCCTGCTGCAGCATGTTAGCCTCGCCGATTTGCCGCTGCTCTGCATCTTGCCGGGCCTTGCGCGCATCGGCCCCCTGTTCTGGGCAAGGATGTTGCCGCCGCTTCATGAAGGATTGGGCAGCCGTCTGGGCGCCGGGGTGCGCTTTCGGGATTTCGTGCTCTGGGGCATCGCCGCGCTGCCTGTCGTCGTGCGGGAGCCTGCCTTTGCCTTACTGGTCCCTGCAATCCCGCTCTGGTCCCTGTGGCTTCGCCGCAGGCTGGGCGGAATATCGGGCGACGGTCATGGTGCGGGGATAGAGCTGTGCGAGACCGCCCTCCTTGCAGCACTGGTCCTCACATGAGCGCCTTGCAAACCGTACGTCACGGAGGGCGGCTCCACGAGGCCTGCCGGCGTTACGGCGGCCGACCGCAGGACTGGCTTGACCTGTCCACCGGCATCAATCCCGAGCCATGGCCTGCAGCATCCCTTCCGGCGACAGACTGGAGCCGACTGCCCGAGCCCGATGCCCTGAGCGAGCTTGAGGCAAGGGCTGCAGCGCACTTCGGCGTCGATCCCGTCCATTGCTGCGCAATCGGCGGGAGCGAACTGGCGATCCGCCTTGTCGCCCGCCTGCTCGATTTGCCGGGATGCTCACTGCAACCGGCTTATGGCAGCCACGAGGAGGCTTTTGCCGGTCCTCCTGCGAACTTCGCGGAAGTCCCGGAACAGCCCACCGCCCTGATCTTTGCCAACCCGAACAATCCCGATGGCCGCCTGCGGCAAGGGCAAGACATCCTCGTCTGGTCGGATCGGCTGACCGCCGAAGGGAGTTGGCTCGTTGTCGACGAGGCCTATGCCGACTGCGACCCCGCCGAGAGCGTTGCCCCGCAAGTTCAGGATGGCCGACAACTGATCGTCCTGCGTTCCTTCGGGAAGTTTTTCGGCCTTGCCGGGCTGCGGCTTGGGTTCGTGCTGGGGCCGAGCGACCTGATCGCCGCCCTGCGCGAGGCTATCGGGGACTGGCCGGTCCATGCTGCCGGACTGGCCATAGGTGCGGCAGCGTATGGCGATGCAGCCTGGATCGCGGGTACGCGCCTCGCGCTCTTCGACAGGGCCCGGGCGCTCGACACCGTCCTGACCGGACATGGCCTGAAGCCGGGAGGAGCCTGCCCGCTGTTCCGGCTCGTCGAGACTCGCAGCGCAGAAACCCTTTTTCGCCATCTGGCTCAAAACCGCATACTGGTGCGTCCATTCGAACGGCATCCCGACTGGTTGCGGATCGGCGTTCCGGCATCCTTGCGGGACTTGCGTCGCCTTGACCGGGTCCTGCCGCATGGCTGAACCTGTCGCATTCTGCGCCATGGCCATCGAATCCGTGCTCGGATGGCCCGCGTGCCTGCATCGCCGCCTCGGCCATCCCGTCGGCCTGTTCGCGCGGCTGATCGGTGCGTGCGACCGTCGGTTCAATCGTTCGCAGGATAGCGACAGTCGCCGGCGGCTTGGCGGAATTGTCACGGTCTGCGTTCTGCTCGCCTTCGCAGGCGGCGGCGCATGGCTGATCGAACAGGCGGTGCGCCAGGTCGCGGGAGCGTGGGCCTGGCCGATCCTGTGCCTGCTCGCATGGCCGGCCATGGCTGCACGCAGTCTGGATGATCACGTTCGCCCGATCTTGCGCGCCCTCCAGGAGGGTGACCTCCAGAGCGCGCGCGAGGCTGTCGGCCGGATCGTCGGTCGCGACACCGCAGCTCTCGATGAGACTGGCGTCGCGCGTGCCGCCATCGAAAGCCTGTCGGAGAGCTTCTGCGATGGCGTTGTCGCGCCGCTGTTCTGGCTGCTCGTTCTCGGACTGCCGGGGGTCTGGGCCTACAAGGCGCTCAACACGGCCGACAGCACGATCGGCCATAGAGAGATGCCCTATACGCACTTCGGCTGGGCGGCTGCGCGCAGCGACGATCTGGCGAATATCCTGCCGGCGCGCCTATCCGCAGTCTTGCTTTGCGCTGTCGCCATGACGGGATGGGGCACGCTTTGGCGCGATCATGCCCGCCACGCTTCCCCGAATGCCGGTTGGCCCGAAGCGGCCATGGCCGGAGCGCTGTCCGTGCGGTTGGCCGGGCCGATCGCCTATGACGGCGTGCTGGCGGACAAGCCCTGGATAGGGCAGGGGGATGAAGCTGACGCGGCGACGCTCGCCGGCGCTGTGAAGATCTACAGGCGCGCCTGCGCCCTTTTGGGAGCTATCGTCTTGGGGGCCGCATGGCTGGTTTGATGCTGCAGGGAACCGGATCGGACGTTGGCAAGTCCGTTCTCGTGGCGGGACTGTGCCGGGCGCTGGCGAATCGGGGCTTGCGGGTCCTGCCGTTCAAGCCACAGAACATGTCGAACAACGCGGCCGTCACGCCCGAAGGCGGGGAGATCGGCCGGGCGCAGGCGCTGCAGGCCATCGCCGCGCGTGCGCCACTGCACGTCGACATGAACCCGGTGCTGCTCAAACCGCAGGCTGACCGCACGTCCCAGCTAATCGTCCATGGAAAGGTGCGTGGGACACTTGGCTCGGGGAATTTTCGTGAAGGCCGCCGCAATCTCCTGCCCGATGTGCTGGAGAGCTATCGGCGTCTCGAAGCGCAGTGCGACCTGGTGGTCGTCGAAGGCGCGGGGTCTCCGGCCGAGATCAACCTGCGTTCGGGTGACATAGCCAACATGGGCTTCGCACGGGCTGCCGGGGTGCCGGTGGTACTGGTCGGCGATATCGACCGGGGAGGCGTGATTGCCGCGGTCGTGGGCACCCGCAATGTCGTGGATCCAGAGGACGCGGCGATGATCCGCGGGTTCCTGATCAACAAGTTCCGCGGCGATCCCGCGCTTTTCACGGATGGCTACGACGCCATTGCCGAGCGGAGCGGCTGGCGCGGCTATGGGCTCGTGCCATGGTTGTCGGCGGCGTCGCGTCTGCCCAGTGAGGATGCCGTCGTGCTCGAGCGCGGGCAGGGGGCAAGGCCCGGGCGCAAGCTGGTCGCGTGTCCGATCTTGCCGCGCATCGCCAATTTCGACGACCTCGATCCCTTGCGCGGCGAGCCGGAAATCGACCTTGCCATGATCCCGCCGGGCACGCCGATCCCGGCGCAGGCATCTCTCGTGGTTCTACCCGGTTCGAAAGCGACCATCGCCGACCTGGCCTTTCTGCGCGAGCAAGGCTGGGACATCGATATTCTGGCGCACCGGCGCCGGGGCGGCATGGTCTTGGGTATCTGCGGGGGCTACCAGATGCTTGGGCGCACTCTCGCCGATCCGCGCGGGATCGAGGGAGCGCCTTCGCAGGTCACCGGGCTCGGCCTACTCGAAGTCGATACCGAGATCGGTGTCGTCAAAAGCCTTGAAGCCGTCAGCGGCACGGCTCTCGATGAGGCGCTCCGCGGCTATGAAATGCACATGGGCGTGACCGATGGGCCGGGATGCGGCCGTCCCTTCGCGCAATTCGATGACGGGCGCAGCGACGGCGCCATCAGCGCCGATGGCCTCGTGCTTGGCACTTATTGCCACGGTTTCCTTGGCACTCCCGGTCTGCGCAAGGCGCTTTTGGGCAGGATCGGGGCACAGGGCACTGCGTTCGATCAGTCGCATGTGGTGGACACGGCGCTCGACGAGATTGCAGAAGTGCTGGAAGCGCATGTCGATATTCCCGGATTGCTCGAACTGGCCGGGAACTCGTGGCGATGAAGCGCCTTCTGGTGATCGGAGGCGCGCGCTCGGGCAAGAGCCGTTACGCCGAGGAGCGATTGGAAGCACTGCCGGGGCGGCTCGGGTATATCGCCACGGCGCAGGCCCACGATGACGAGATGACCGCGCGTATCGACCTGCATCGCGCGCGACGCGGCGAGCGCTGGGAGACCTGCGAGGCGCCTCTCGAACTGTCCGATGCGATTGCACGGATGGCAAGTCGCTGCGATGCCCTGCTGGTCGATTGCCTTACGCTTTGGCTGACAAATCTGATGCTGGGCGAGCATTGCGTCGGGCAGGGACGGATGGGACTGATCGATGCCATCGCGGCTTGCCAGGTGCCCATTGCCCTGATCGGAAACGAAGTCGGGCTCGGCATCGTACCGGATAACGCACTGGCCCGGCAATTCCGGGACGAAGCTGGCTTACTCAATCAGGCCGTTGCCAGGGTGGCGGACGAAGTTGTCATGGTCGCAGCTGGATTGCCCCTGAGATTCAAACCCGTATAAACGCGATTGCGTTTTGGGAAAGTTGGCTTGCGATATTGACGGCGCCGGCCCGCTTGAGCTTATTCGTTAGCGTGCTAATTATTAGTCATGAACGAACGTGAGCGTCTGCAACGAACCCTGGCGACCCGGATGGGGCCGGTGGCACGCGCCTGGCAGCAGCTTGGCGATGCCGCCCTCGCGTCCCTCGACATCTCCAACTCGGCAGGCTGGGCACTTGTCCATCTCCTTCGCATGGGCGGCGATGTCAGGCAGGGCGACCTGGCGCGAAGCATCGGCATCACCGAGCCGTCGCTGGTCCGCACGCTCGATCGCCTCGAGGAATCCGGCCTTCTCGAGAGACGGGCCGACGAGCAGGATCGGCGTGCGAAGCACGTACGGCTGACCGCAAAAGGCGTTGATCTTGGCAACCGCATCGACAATCGTCTCGTGGCCGTACGTGGTGAGCTGCTGGCGGACCTGAATGACAAGGAACTCGCGACGGTCGTCGACGTCCTTGGACGCCTGTCCGACCGCATGGCAGAGGCGGCCGGCCGTCGATGATGAAACGCTTCGGAATCGACTCTGCGGTGTTCTCGCTCAAGGCTTACATCGCGGCGATGATGGCGGTCTATTTCTCCATTCAGATCGGGTTGGAGCGGCCGTACTGGGCTTTTCTCACGTCCTATATCGTCGCCCAGCCGCTCGCGGGGGCGGTGCTGTCGAAGGCGCTGTTCCGTGTCATCGGGACTTTCGTCGGCGCGGCGGCCAGCGTGGTCATGGTGCCCGGCCTCGTCAATTCGCCGGTTCTTCTGGTCGGCGCGATCGGCCTGTGGCTTGCGCTTTGCGTGTTCGTTTCGCTGCTTGATCGTACGCCACGCGCTTACGCTTTCGTGTTGGCAGGCTACACCGCAGTCCTGATCGTCCTGCCGAGCGTCGACACGCCCGGTGCCATCTTCGAGACGGCGAGCCTGCGCCTGCAGGAAATCACTGTCGGCATCCTCTGCGGTAGCCTGGTTCATGGCCTTGTTCTGCCGCAGTCGATTTCTTCCTTCCTGTTGCGCAGGGTCTCAACGATCCTGCTCGATGCAGAGCGCTGGTCTTCGGACTCCCTACAGCCCAATCCCGACCCGAGCGTCGACGCCGAGAGGCGAAGACTGGCGCTGGACATTACCGAGTTGCATCAGCTCTCGATCCACCTGCCGTTCGAGACTGCACGGGTCGCGCCGCGGATCCGGACCGTGCGCGCCCTGCAGGACCAGCTCTCTCTCATCATGCCGCTTGGTGCGGCGGTGACCGACCGCATCGAACAACTCGATGTCGAAGCCGCAATTCCCGACGATGTGCACAGCCTGCTGGACGATGCGCGCGACTGGTTGCGAAACCTTGATCGATTGGAGGCTGCGGAGCGCGAGGAACAGGCCCGCCAGTTGCAGGCGCGCTGCACAGAGCTTGAGCCGGTGGTTTCGACGGATTCGAGCTGGCACGATCTCATGCTTCTCAGTCTCGTTTCGCGCCTTTCGACCCTGATCCGGGCGCACCGCGATTGCCGCGACCTGTCCGAACAACTTTCCTCGCTGGACCGAAGGCCTGTCTCCGCGCGCGCTGCCGAGCTTCTTGAAGGGAGGCGCGGGCGGGAACTGCATTACGATGTCGGCGGTGCGGCGAGGGGCGCGATAGGCGCATTCATCACGATTGCCGTAGGATCGGCGCTCTGGATCGGCAGCGGGTGGACCGAGGCCTACGCGGGAGTCATGCTTGCAGGCGTCTTTTCCGCACTCTTTTCCGCCGCGCCCGATCCGCTGGCTCCCTTGCGCGCCTTCTTCCTGGGCACCCTGATCGCCATCGTCATTGGCGCCATCTATGGCTACGCGATCCTGCCTGCCCTGCATGGCTTCCCCGAATTCGCTGCGGCCTTGGCTCCGGCATTGCTCTTGCTGGGAGCCTTGATGTCATCCCCGCGGTACGGCGGATTTGCCTTGCCGATGTTGCTGGGCCTGGGCAGTCCGTTGCTGATCGCTCCCACGTATGTCAGCCGCTTCGGCAGCTACGTGGACGGGGCGCTCGCCCAACTCGTGGGGATCGTCTTTGCCATTACGATGATCCGGCTGCTGCAGTCTTCGGGTCTCGAGGCAGCAATCCGTCGGACCATTCGCGCAGGCTGGAAAGATATCGCCGAGCGCAGCAATCTCATGGCTCCTGCGGACTTTCAGGGCTGGATCAACCGCATGCTGGACCGCATCGCGTTACTTGCCCCGCGCCTCGCCATGAGCGGAAAGTCGCCCGGCTCGCCGCTCTACGATGCCCTGCGAGACTTGCGCACGGGCGTGGCGATCGGCGAGCTTCGTGACCTGCGCCTTGCCATGACTGCGGAGAAGTCGGCCCCGGTGACCAAGGTCCTGCGCGATGTCGGCGAATATTACCGCAAGCTTGAGCCTGAACGCGAGAAACCAGCCGCTCCGGCCTTGCTGGCGGATATCGACCGCGCCCTGAAGGAGGTTCTGGGCGATGAGAACCCCCGGTTCGTGCGCTCCGGCGCCCTTGCCCTCATCAGCCTGCGGCGCAATCTTTTCCCGGAAGCAGAGCCCATGAAGGAGACGCCCGCATGAGGGGAGAGCTTTCCATCTTCGGCGTGTTCGTACCCACGCTGCTCGTTCTCGCGATCATCGCGGCCATCCTGACGGCGGTGGTCGTCCGGCTCGCCAACGATTTCGGTTTCTATCGTTTCGTCGCCTACCGTGCGTTGGTAGACGTCTGCCTGTTCATTCTCGTCCTTGGCCTTCTGGCCATGACAGCCCCCCTGATCGGTTTCCCCCAATGAAGCGTTTCTTCTCGCGCATAGCCCCCAGCCTTGCCACCATCGTCATCGTTGTGATCGCGACGTTCGTTGCGATCTGGCTGTGGCGGCACTACGAAACCAGTCCCTGGACCCGTGACGGTCGCGTGCGCGCCGACGTCGTGCGCGTGACGCCCGACATCAGTGGTCTCGTGACGTCGGTGGCGGTGCAGGACAACCAGAAGGTGCACAAGGGCGACCTCCTGTTCGTGCTCGACCGGCCGCGTTACTCGCTGGCAGCCGCACAGGCGCAGGCCAACGTGGCAAGTGCCCGGGCGACGCTCGATCAGGCCCGGCGCGTGGCCCGGCGCGATACTGCCCTCGGCGATCTCGTGGCGACCGAGACCCACGAACAGAACCTCGCGACGGTTGAAACCGCGCAGGCGGCTCTGGCCGAAGCGCAGAGCGCGCTGGCGGCCGCGAAGCTCAACCTTGCGCGCACTGAAGTGAAGGCTTCGGTCAACGGCACCGTGACCAATCTCGACCTGCATCCGGGAGACTTCGTGGCGGCGGGCAACCAGGCCATGGCCCTGATCGACAGCGACAGCATCCGCGTGGAGGGCTACTTCGAGGAAACCAAGTTGCCCTACATCCGCGTTGGCGCCCCGGTGACGGTGGTGCTCATGGGTGAGGATCGCAAGATCGAGGGCGTGGTCGAAAGCATTGCCGCCGGCATCAACGATACCGCCCGCAGCAACTCGGGCAATCTCCTGCCCAGCGTCGAGGCGACGTTCACCTGGGTCAGGCTGGCCCAGCGCATTCCGGTGCGCGTGCGCCTCACCGATGTGCCCAAGGACCTGCGGCTCATCGTCGGGCGTACTGCTACCGTCACGATCTAGCCGGCAGACAAGGACGGCAAGTGATGCGCAAGTGCCTGCCCATCGCTGCTGCGCTGCTGCTTGCCGGTTGCGCCACGGCCGGTCCCGATTACGCGCCGCCGTCCAATTCGGTCGCGACGAGCGACAGTGCCAATGGCGCTTTCGTTTCGGCGAGCGACGCCGCCTTTTCCCAGCAGTCGCTGCCCGAACGCTGGTGGCGCCTCTATGACGACCCGGTTCTAGATGGCCTGGTCGAGCAAGCCCTGACCGCCAATGCCGACTTGCGCGCTGCCGATGCCAACCTGAAGCGGGCCGAAGCGGTCATTCGCGGAACCGCCGCCAACCGCACTCTCAGCACCCGGATCTCCGGCGGCGCCAGTCTCGCGCGGCCATCTTCGACCGGCTACTCGCTCCCCGGCGTGGTCGATTACGATGCGGGCATTGCGCTCGCCCTGCCGCTCGACCTGCGCGGCAAGATTGCCCGTGCCATCGAGGCCAGTGAGGCCGACCGCGATGCGGTGGCCGCAGCCCGCGATGCCGTGCGCGTCAGCGTCGCGGCCACGACGGCCAAGGCCTACGCAGACGTTTGCGGCGCGAATTTCCGTCTCGCGGCGACGAAGCGCATCGTCGCCCTGCAGCGCCAGACCCTCGATGCCACCCGTCGGCTGGAAAAGGGCGGTCGCGGCACGGCCTTCGATGTCAGCCGGGCGCAGGCGCAAGTCGATGCCAGCGAAGCGAAATTGCCGGGTTTCATGGCGCAGCGCCGCAGCGCGCTTTATCTGCTTGCCACATTGCTGGGACGCCCGCCCAGCGAATATCCGAGCGAAGTCGAGCAGTGCGACACACTTCCCGCGCTCGCGAAGGCAATGCCGGTGGGAGATGGCGCGGCGTTGATCCGGCGGCGTCCCGATATTCGCCAGGCCGAACGCACCATGGCCGCCGATACGGCGCGCATCGGTGTGGCAACGGCAGACCTCTATCCGCAGGTCAGCCTTGGCGGTTCGCTTGGGGTTTCCGGCCCGCTCAAGGATATCGGCGGCCCGACCTCATTCGGTTTCAGCCTCGGTCCATTGATCAGCTGGTCGTTTCCCAATCGCCCGGTGGTGCGCGCCGCGATCGACCAGGCCAACGCGCAAGTGGAAGCCGATATCGCGGGCTTCGATTCGACCGTGCTGTCCGCTCTGCGCGAGACCGAAACCGCGCTCGAGGTTTATGCACGCGATCGCGACACGACTGCGGCTTTGGGCCGGGCGCGTGAAAGTGCCGCACTTTCGGCACAACAGGCCGGCAAGCTGTTCCGCTTCGGACGCAGCGATTTCCTGACCTTGCTCGATTCGCAGCGCTCGCTGGCGGAGGCGGAAGCGAATTACGCCAATGCACAGGCCGGACTGGTCGACGATCAGATCGCCATTTTCCTCGCCCTGGGCGGCGGCTGGGAGTAGCGCGCAGAGCCGTTTGCACCGGAATTTATCGCGTTCGCGTAAAACTAATTACACCTTGTCAAAAATGAACCGCGCATATTTTGCCGAATGCCTCTATGGGGAGGCAAATTCCGGCCTATGAGCCGTGCATCCCGTCATCCCTTCTCAGCCAGGCCGCATTTGCGGCAGGATATTGTATTTCTATGACATTTACCCGGGTTCCCCAGCCGCTGGCAGAGGCGCTTGAAGCGCATGGCTACGAGTCGCTGACCGCAGTTCAGTCGGCTGTCGTCGAGGCCGAGGCGCAAGGACGAGACCTCGTCGTCTCCGCGCAGACCGGTTCCGGCAAGACCGTCGCCTTTGGCCTGGCCATGGCGGACGAACTTCTGGCGGGCGAGGGGATTACATCCCCCGGCGCGCCGCTGGCATTGGTCATTGCCCCGACCCGCGAGCTTGCCTTGCAGGTCAGCCGCGAGTTGACCTGGCTCTATGCCCGCACCGGCGCACGTATCGTGACCTGCGTGGGCGGCATGGACCCGGTTCGTGAACGCAAGCAGCTTGAGCACGGCGCCACTATCGTCGTCGGCACGCCCGGGCGTCTGCGCGATCACCTCGAACGCGGCAAGCTCGACCTCGAGCAACTGCGTGTCGCGATCCTCGACGAAGCCGACGAGATGCTCGACATGGGCTTTCGCGAAGATCTCGAGGAAATCCTCGATGCCACGGCAAAGAACCGTCGCACGCTGCTTTTCTCGGCGACGATGCCCAAGCCGATCGAGGCGCTGGCCCGTCGCTACCAGCAGAATTCGCTGCGCATCTCGACGATGAGCGAATCGCGTGGCCACGGCGACATTTCCTATCAGGCCGTGACCGTCGCGCCGGCCGACATCGAGCGCGTAGTGGTCAACCTGCTGCGCCTGCACGAAGCGGAAACCGCCATCCTGTTCTGCGCCACGCGCGATAACGTGCGGCACCTGCATGCGACGCTGACCGAGCGCGGCTTTTCGGCCGTGGCGCTGTCCGGCGAGCATTCGCAGAATGAGCGCAACAACGCGCTGCAGGCCCTGCGCGATCGTCGGGCGCGCGTGTGCGTTGCCACCGACGTTGCTGCGCGTGGCATCGATCTTCCTTCGCTTAGCCTCGTCATTCACGTGGAAATTCCGCGCGATGCCGAGACACTGCAGCACCGCTCGGGCCGCACCGGCCGCGCTGGCAAGAAGGGCACGGCCGTCATCGTCGTGCCGTTCCCGCGCCGTCGCCGCGTCGAAACCATGCTTCGCGGTGCGCGCGTGCAGGCGGAATGGATCGAAGCACCCACGCCCGAGCAAATCCGCCGTAACGACCGTGAGCGCCTGATCGAGCAGATCATGCAGCCGGTGGAGTTCGACGAGGAGGATCGCGAGATCGCCAAGGACCTGCTGGCCAAGACGAGCGCGGAAGAGCTTGCAGCCGCCCTGGTTCGCAGCTTCCGCGAGCGTATGCCGCAGCCTGAGGAGCTCATCGGTTCATCGGCGGACGCGCAGCAGAAGCGCCAGCGCCCCGGCTTCGATGATGTGGTGTGGTTCCGCATGGATATCGGCAAGCGCCAGAACGCCGACCCGCGCTGGATCCTGCCGTTGCTCTGCCGCCGCGGTCATGTGACCCGCAATGCCGTGGGCGCGATCCGCATTTCCGCCAATGAGACCTACTTCCAGATCCCCAGCGAACAGGCAGACCAGTTCTCCAAGTCCGTGGCACGCACGGCGCGTGAAGGTGCTGATGACGAAAGCGGTGTGCTGATCGAGCTGGCCCCCGATACCCCGCGCGATGTCGCCAAGGGACGTCGTCGCGAAGAAGGTGCTCCGCGCCGCCACCCGCGAGGCGAGGGCGGTCCGCCGCGCGGTGAAGGCAAGCGCTACCAGCCGCGTCCGACGGGACACAAGGCCGGCGGCCCCGGCCAGTTCGGCAAGAAGCCGCGCAAGGATCGCCGGGGAGACTGACGTCTCCCCAGAGGGTTATTCCGCGTTGAGGGGCGCTATCGAGACGATCTCGATGGCCTCTTCCTTTCCATTGAAATCGACGAATTCACCGACTTGCGCATCCATCATCGCGCGGGCGAGGGGCGCTGTGAAAGCCAGCCGGTCCCGGGCCGGTTCGGCCTCGTCGTGTCCGACGATCTCGATCGTGCGGTGCTTGCCGGCCAGCACGAAGCGCACCTGGCAGCCGAAAGCGACCAGTTCGCCAGTCGGAGCGGGCTGGACCTGTGCGGTCGCCAGCCGGGCGCGCCAGTAACGCAAGTCGCGCTTGGCCGAGTTTCGGTCGGCGTCCTCGGTCAGCGTCGGTAACTCGCTCTCCAACTCGGCAATGCGGGCACGGATCCGCACGAGGCCCTGCGCGGTGACGAGGTTCGGCCCGGGCGGGATCGGCACTTCGAACTTGGGCTCGAGATGTTCCTCGT
This sequence comes from Novosphingobium sp. KN65.2, assembly GCF_001368935.1. Lineage (NCBI taxonomy): Bacteria > Pseudomonadati > Pseudomonadota > Alphaproteobacteria > Sphingomonadales > Sphingomonadaceae > Novosphingobium > Novosphingobium sp. KN65.2. Next base: position 12,484 of record NZ_CCBH010000193.1, on the reverse strand, counting down.
CGCTCTCGCGGCGGAACGCGACGCTCATGCTGCACCTCCCATGACCGATTCCAGTGTTTCGCTGGCCTCCAGCCACGCCATTTCGGCTTCTTCGAGCTCTTCGGCAGTCGCGGTGCGGCGCTTGCCGATCTCGCCAATGCCCAGGCGCGCCAGTTCCCCCTTGGCCTTGGCCGGATCGACGAGGGCATTGTCGAGTTCGTCCAGCTGCTTTTGCAGTCGCGACATGCGCGTTTCGGCCTCAGACACCTTGCGGCGCGCGGCCTTGAGTTCCTCACGGGCGATGGCACCGGCCTTGCGTTGGGGCTTTGCTTCCGGGACTCCGGGCCTTTCTTCCGCCTTGGGCTGGTTCCGCCCGAGGACGAAGTCTATGTAGTCCTCCATCGATCCATCGTAGGGCCTGGCGCTGCCCTGATCGACCAGCACGAGCCGGTCGGCGGCCAGTTCGACCATGTGACGGTCGTGGCTGACGAGGATGACCGCGCCCTCGAAGGCATTGAGCGCCTGTACGAGCGCCTCGCGCGCATCGACGTCGAGGTGGTTGGTCGGTTCGTCGAGGATCAGCAGGTGCGGCGCATCGCGGGTCACGAGGGCGAGAGCCAGGCGCGCGCGCTCACCGCCGGACAGGGTATGCGTTTCCGCCGTCGCCCGCTCGCCGGAGAAGCCGAAACGGCCGAGCTGGTTGCGCACGGCCAGCGGCGGCTTGTCGGCCATGGCGCGGGTCATCAGCTCGAGCGGGGTGGAACCGCTCGGAAGTTCCTCGACCTGATACTGGGTGAAGTAGCCGATGCGGATCTTGCCCGAGAAGGTGATATCGCCTTCCATCGGTTCCAGCTGTCGCGCGAGCAGGCGCGCGAGCGTCGTCTTGCCGTTGCCGTTGCGGCCGAGCAGGGCAATGCGGTCTTCCGGATCGATCCGCAGGTTCAGTCGCTTCAGGACCGGTTCGCCCGGCGTATAGCCGACGGCAGCGAGATCGAGCGTGACCAGCGGCGGGCGCAGTTCATCCGGGCTCGGGAAGTCGAAGCTGAGCGAGGGGTCTTCGCTCATCGCCGCGATGGGCTGCATCTTGGCCAGCATCTTGGCGCGCGACTGCGCCTGCTTGGCGGTAGAGGCGCGGGCGCTGTTGCGTGCAACATAGTCGGCCAGCTTCTTGCGCTGGGCTTCCTGATTGGCCCGCGCGGCCTCGGCCTGCGCGACGCGTTCGGCGCGGATGCGCTCGAAGCTGTCGTAGGTGCCGGGATAGAGTGTGAGCTTGCCTTGCTGCAGGTGCAGGATGTGATCGACCACGGTGTTGAGCAGGTCGCGCTCGTGGCTGATGATCACGAGCGTGCCCGGATAGCTTTGCAGGAAGCTTTCCAGCCAGAGCGTCGCTTCGAGGTCGAGGTGGTTGGAAGGCTCGTCGAGCAGCAGCACGTCCGGTGCCGAGAACAGCAGTGCGGCCAGCGCCACGCGCATCTTCCAGCCGCCCGAGAAGCTGTCGAGCTGACGCGACTGCATATCCTCATCGAAGCCGAGGCCGACGAGGATGCGCGCGGCACGGGCCGGTGCGCTGTAGGCGTCTATGGCGATCAACCGCTCGTGCACGTCGCCCAGCCGGTGCGGATCGGTGCAGGTCTCGGATTCGGCGAGCAGCTCGGTGCGCTCGACGTCGGCTTCCAGCACGGCTTCGAAGGGCGTTCGGGTGCCGCTCGGTGCTTCCTGGGCGATATAGCCCAGCCGCGCGCGGCGCGGCATTTCGGCAGCGCCGCCGTCTGGCTCGATCTCGCCTATGATTGCCTTGACCAGAGTCGACTTGCCGGCGCCGTTGCGGCCGATCAGGCCCACCTTGCCGCCATTGGGAATGGTGGCGGTGGCTTGGTCAAGGATGGTGCGCCCACCAAGGCGCACGGTCAGATCGCGGATCGTCAACATGGCCGCGCGCCTAGCAGGAGGCGCGGCGAATCCCAAGCGGACTTGCTAGACCTTGCTTCAGTCTGATCCTGATACAGCCGCCGAGTGGCTGCGACCGATCGCCTGCAGCCCGCCGAGGGCAAAGCTCAGGAGGTGATCGACAAGTTCGTCCTTGCCCATGTCCTCGATCCGGCGGGACAGGGGATTGTCGTTGCGGCGGGCGACGAAGATCATGGCGCAAGGGGCGCCGACGCTGACAGCACAGCGCACAAGCGCGGGGTCTCCTACGGGGATGTCGCTGATTTCGCTCAGGACCGAAGACAGGGCGCGGAACTTGGGGCCGATTTCCTGCTCGAACAGAACCTCGATATGCGAACCGGGGGAGAGCAGTTCCCGGGCGAGGACGTTGCCGTTCCACTCCTTGGGGGCGAGGGCGCGCGTCACCAGCCTGTCGAGGATTCGCCGCAGCTTGTCTTGCGGGAGCCCGTCTCCAGTCGCGATGGCCTGCAGTTCGTCGAGGGTGATGAAGCGCCGATGCGCTTCGACCAGTACCGCCTTATAGAGGCCGTCGCGGCTGCCGAAGTGGTAGTTGATCGAGGCAAGATCGACGCCCGCATCGGCAGCGATCGCTTTGCTGGTGGTTTCGGCAAAACCGTTGGCACCGATCAGTCGTCCGGCGCTATCGATGATCCGCGCGCGGGTTCTTGCCCCGTCGCCACGCGTGGTGCGCTGCGGGGCTTCTTCATCGTTCCGGTCGGTTCGCTTCTTCTGGCTCATCGAGGCTGGACAATAGCCAATCTTCAATTTAAATTCAATTTAAGTTAAGGCGCTGCCATCGCGAAGCCGCATGATGGATGGTAGAACCGCGATGCCAGACACCCCGGACCGAAATCGGAAGCCCGCATGAATAAGATCGCTGCCGCAATCATCGGACTCATCGTGGTAATCGCCTTTGGGTACTGGGTTTCCCAAGGGCGCCAAAGTGCCGATGGCGACGGTCTCGTCCTCCATGGCAATGTCGATATTCGCCAGGTCTCACTGGCCTTCGAAGGCAACGGCCGGGTCGAGCAGTTGAATGTCGATGAGGGCGATGCGGTCACGGCCGGGACGGTTCTGGCTCGGCTCGATACGACAACCCTGTCATTGCAGGCAGAGCAGGCCCGCGCGCAGGTGTCGGCCAGCCAGCAGAACCTGCTGCGCATGCGCAACGGATCACGGCCCGAGGAAATCCGGCAGGCTCGCGAACGGCTTGCCGCGGCGATGGCCGACGCCAAGCGCGCGGGCGACGATCTGGCGCGGATGGAAGCGATTTCCGACAGGACCGACGGTCGCGGCGTCAGTCGGCAGGAGATCGACAGCGCCCGCAACGCGGCAAAGGTTACCGCGGCTCGCGCCAATGAACAGAGGGAAGCGTTGCGACTGGCCGAACAGGGGCCGAGGGCGGAAGACGTCGCCGCTGCGCAGGCCCAGTTGAAGGGGGCGCAGGCGCAACTGGCCTTGCTCGATCACCAGATCGCGGAGGGCGAATTGCGTGCGCCGGAAAATGCAGTCGTGCGTACGCGTCTCCTCGAAGTGGGCGACATGGCATCGCCGCAAAGGCCGGTCTACGAACTGGCGCTCACCAGTCCCAAATGGGTTCGCGTCTATATCGACGAGGCAGATCTTGGTCGCGTCAAGCCGGGTCAGTCCGCGAAAGTGACGAGCGACAGCTTTCCGGACCAGCCGGTTGCAGGCAAGGTCGGCTATATCTCGTCGGTTGCCGAATTCACGCCCAAGTCCGTCGAATCCGAAGAGCTGCGCACGAGCCTTGTCTATGAAGTGCGTGTGCGGGTGGACGACGCGCAGAACCGCCTGCGACTGGGGCAGCCAGTGACAGTGCGGATCGCGGCGGGCCCGGCGCGGTGAGTGAAACCGTCGCAACCGTCGTCAGCGAAGGTTTGCGCAAGACTTTTACCGCGCCAGACGGCACGTCCTTCAACGCTATCGACGAGGTTTCGTTCAAGGTTAGGCCCGGAACCTTGAGCGCCTTCGTCGGACCGGATGGTGCCGGGAAAACGACGATGATGCGCATGATGGCCGGATTGCTGGCTCCGGACGAAGGTGCCCTTTCGGTATTGGGCGTAGATGTGCGCCGGGATCCGCAGGAGGTGCAGAACCGCATCAGCTACATGCCGCAGCGTTTCGGTCTCTACGAGGACCTCTCGGTGCAGGAGAACCTCGATCTCTATGCTGACCTCCACGGTGTTCCGTTGGACGAGCGCAAGGAGCGCTTCGCCCGGATGCTGGAAATGACCGACATGGCACGCTTCACCCAGCGTCCGGCGGGCAAGCTTTCGGGCGGGATGAAGCAGAAGCTGGGACTTGCCTGCACCCTCGTACGGGTGCCCGAACTGCTCCTGCTCGATGAGCCGAGCGTCGGCGTCGATCCGCTTTCCCGGCGCGACTTGTGGCAGATCCTCGAGCAGTTGATCGGGGACGAAGGGCTCAGCGTCATCGTCAGCACGGCCTACATGGATGAAGCCGAGCGGTGCGACGAGATTTTCGTCCTCAACAAGGGACGCCTGCTGGCGGAGGGAACACCGCAGCAGTTGCGCGGCAAGGCCGATGGACTGACCTATATCGCCACACCGGCGGATGGCATGCTGGCCCGCAACCTGCAGGCCCGCCTGATCGATGCAAGGGATCGCATCGTCGATGCCGTGCCGCGTGGCGGTGCAGTGCGCCTCATCCGCGCTCAGGATCATGAGCCGGCATCGATCTCTGAGCTTCTTGGAGGCGCCCGGATCGAGCCTCGTCCCGCGGAACTGGAAGATGCCTTCATGTTCCTGCTGCGCCAGCACGAGACGTCCGGCGAAGCCCACAAGCCGCCGCCACTCACCGCAGGTGCCTCCAATGCTGCACCGGCTGTGGGCAGTGAAGACAGCGGGAGCGAGCGCGAAGTCATGATCCGCGTACGCGATCTGGTGCGTCGGTTCGGCGATTTCACCGCTGTCGCCAATACGTCTTTCGATGTCGTGAAAGGGGAGATCTTCGGGCTGCTCGGCCCCAATGGCGCGGGCAAGACGACCACGTTCCGGATGCTGTGCGGACTGTTGCCGGCGACCAGCGGACAACTCGATGTTGCAGGCGTCAACTTGCGGACCGCCCGCGCCGCTGCGCGCGCGCGCATCGGTTATGTTGCGCAAAAATTCTCGCTCTATTCGAACCTTAGCGTGCGAGAGAACCTGGAATTCTTCGGCGGAGCCTATGGTTTGCGCGGCAAGATGCTGCGCCGGCGCGTGCGCGAAACGCTAGAACGGTTCAATCTCGATGCTTCGGCGACCTGCGGCCTGCTGCCGCTGGGCTACAAGCAGCGCCTGGCGATGGCGACCGGCCTGATCCACGAGCCCGACATTCTCTTCCTCGACGAGCCGACCAGCGGCATCGATCCGCTGGCGCGGCGCGCGTTCTGGCGCACGATCACGGCGCTTTCCGATGAGGGCGTGACGATCATCGTCACGACCCACTTCATGGAAGAGGCGGAGTATTGCGACCGTATAGCCATACAGGATGCCGGGCACCTGTTGGCTCTGGGAACGCCGCGCGAAGTGCGTGAGCAGGCCGGAAACGGCGAAACCGACGACATGGACCGTGCCTTCATCGCCATCGTCGAGCAGGGCCGGGCTCGCGCTTCCGATGAACAGGCAGCGGCGTGATGCGTTCCGAGTTTCTCGTCCGCCTGACCGCGCTGACCCGAAAGGAAGCCCGCCAGATGCTGCGCGATCGCAGCAACCTGATGGTTGGACTTCTGCTGCCGGTCGCCCTGATCCTGCTGTTCGGATACGGACTGTCGTTCGATGTGCGCGACGCGCCTGTCGCGGTGGTCCTGGACGACAACTCTGCCATCGCGCGCGAAGCGGTGGCTGGGATCGAAGGCTCGCGCTGCCTCTCGCCGGTATACGTCGACACGATGGCGCGTGCCGAAGCCATGCTTCAGTCGGGCAAGGTCGATGCGATCGTTCGGGTTCCGATCGATTTTTCCCGACGACAGGCCACGGGGAGCGCCACGATCCAGCTCATCCTGAACGGCATCGATTCAACGACGGCGACTTCGCTGGATGCCTACGTTTCGGCTTCCGTATCGAACGCCATGCTGCGCCGGATGGACCGCGAAGGCGCAGCCCCCCATCGCGGATCGATCACCCTGATGCAGCGCACCTGGTTCAACGAAGCGGGGATCAGCACCTGGTATCTCGTGCCGGGACTGATCGTCCTGGTCATGACGCTGGTCGGGGCGTTCCTGACCTCGTTGCTGATCGCCCGTGAATGGGAGCGCGGAACGCTGGAAGCGCTGTTCGTCACCCCGGTCAGGCCGCTGGAGATCGTGCTGGCCAAGCTGTTGCCTTACATGGTGGTGGGCCTGGTCGATCTGGCGACGTGCCTGCTGGCAGCCCGGTTCCTCTTCCATGTGCCGATCCGCGGTTCGCTCTTCGCGATCGTCCTGGCATCGTCACTCTATCTGGCCGTTTCCCTGCTCCTCGGCCTGTTCATATCGGGCCGTACCCGCAACCAGTTTGCGGCGAGCCAGGTGGCCCTGCTGACCAGCTTCCTGCCGGCGCTCATGCTGTCGGGCTTTATATTCGATCTGCGCAACGTGCCTGTCGCGGTACAGGTCATCGCCCAGCTCCTGCCCGCCACGCACTTCATGGGCATGGTGAAGTCGCTGTTCCTCGCCGGGACGGACTGGATGATGGTCGCACGCAATTGCACGATCTTGGCGGCATACGCCTTCGTTCTCATTTTCGCGACGCGCAGGACCCTGCGCAAGACGCTGGACTGACGCCATGCAGGCCGTGATTGCCTATATTGCCCAGATCGCTTTCCTCTGCCGCAAGGAGGTATTGGCGATCCTCAAGGACCCGGCCAACCGGATCATTCTGCTCGCCCCGGCCTTCTTCCAGACGATGCTCTTCGGATATGGGGCGACCTTCGACCTGACGCACGTTTCCTATGCATTGCTGGACCAGAGCAGGGGCGCAGCGGCGCGAGAGTTCGTGACCCGGCTCGACGGCACCGGTGTGTTCGAGCGCGCGGCAACGCTCACTTCGGCCAAGCAGATTGCCTCTGTCATCGATCCGGGCAAGGTTCTGCTGGCCATCACCATCCCGGCGGATTTCGATCAGAGACTGGCACGGGGTGAGGGGGCGACGATCCAGGTCATCCTGGACGGTCGCAATTCGTCTACCGCCGCTGCGGCAGCGGGGTACCTCAACGCCATCGCTCAAGGGGCCAATGCAGCGCGCGGTGCGGCTCCTCCGATTACGATAGAGCGACGGGCGTGGTTCAATCCCAACCTCAATTCGCGCTGGCAGATCATGCCGGCGATGATCGCGACACTCAGTATGCTGCAGACGCTTCTGCTGGCAGCCCTGTCCGTCGCTCGCGAACGAGAGCAGGGGACTTTCGACCAGTTGCTGGTCACGCCGCTATCGCCGCTGCAGATCCTGGTGGGCAAGGCCTTGCCTTCGATCCTCGTCGGAATCGCCCAGTCGACGATCGTGTTGATGATCGTACTGTTCTGGTTTCGGATACCGATGAGCGGTTCGCCCTGGTTGCTCTATCTCGGCCTGCTCAGCTTCACCGGCGCCGCGGTCGGCATCGGCATGTCATTATCGGCCTTTGCGCTGAACATGCAGCAGGCCATGCTCTACTCGTTCCTCGTCATCATGCCGTTGACGATGCTTTCCGGCTTGCTGACCCCGATCCGCAACATGCCCGAGGTGCTGCAGCTAGCGACGTACGTCAATCCGCTGCGCTTCGGCGTCGATCTGGTCCGCCGCGTCTATCTCGAAGGCGCGGGGCTGGCCGACGTCGCGACTGATTTCATTCCCCTGGTGCTGGTGGCAGGCGTGACCCTGCCACTTGCCGCCTGGCTGTTTCGTCACCGTCTTGCCTGATCTTCGGATGCCCGCCATGTCCCCAAACTCGAAAATCCATCGCCTGAGCCGGTCTGCCGGCATCGCCATAGCCCTTGCCACGCCGGGCGGTTGCACGGTCGGCCCGAACTATGTCAGCTCCGCTCCCGACGCGCCGCAGGACTGGACCAGCTGGCGCAGCGCCGACCCGTCATTGCTCGCGCCAGCGAATGCCGACGTCGTGATGCCGACCGATTGGTGGACTGCCTTCAAGGACCCGGTTCTCGACGATCTCGTCAGTCAGGCGCTTGCGGCCAGTCCGGATCTCGAGACTGCCGCATTGCACTTTGCACAGGCGCGCGTGCAGCGTTCGGGCACGGCTTCTGCAGCCTTGCCGCAAGTCGGCGCGAGTGCAGACGTCAGCAGGCAGCGGCAAAGCGAATATGGCGCGGGCACCCGTTTGTTCGATGCCATCGGGTCTGACCGCGATGCCCTGGCCAAGTTGCTCTCCCAACCCTTCACGCTCTTTCGCGGCGGGTTCGATGCCTCCTGGGAAATCGACCTGTGGGGCAAGGTGCGGCGCTCGATCGAGGCAGCGGACGCGACGGTCGCACAGAAGGGCGCCTTGCTGGACCAGGCGCGCCTGAGCGTGGCGAGCGAAGTGGCCTCAACCTATTTCGACTTGCGCACGAGCCAGCGGGACATCGCCCTGCTGCGCGAGGATATCGCCTTGCTGCGCGATCGGATTTCGCTGGTGAAGGCCCGCGTCGAAGGCGGCCTCGACAGTCACGGCGATCTCGACCGCGAGGATGCGGCGCTGCAGGGCATGGAAGCGCGCTTGCCGGCAACCTTGGCGAAGGAGGCCGCGCAGGCCAATGCAATCGCCCTGTTACTCGGGAAGCCTCCGGGCAGTCTCAAGGAAAAGCTGGCTCCGCGCGGGAACGATGTGGTGCAATTGCCGCCCGATCTTTCCCTTGGCCTGCCTTCCGAAGTAGCCTTGCGGCGGCCCGATGTCCGCGCGGCAGAGGCCGGCCTGCACGCGGCTACCGCGCGCATCGGCGTGGCCGTGGCGGACCTTTATCCCAGCATCCGGCTCGGAGGCGGCTTCGGACTGGAATCCTACAGAAGTCAGAATCTCTTCGACTGGGCCAGCCGCAACTGGTCCATCGGTCCCAGCCTCGATCTCCCGCTTTTCGACGGCGGTCGGCGGCGCAGTGTCGTGAAGCTGCGCAAGCTGGAGCAGCGCGAGGCCGCCGTCGCGTTCCAGACCACGGTGCTCAAGTCCTGGCAGGAAATAGACAACGCCCTCAACCGCTCCACGGCCGCACGTCAGGAGCACGAAAGCCTGACGAGGAAGCTCGGAGCCACGCAATCGTCCCTCGCCATCGCGCAAGCGAGCTATGAAAGCGGGGCGATCAATTATCTGGGCCTGATCGAAGCGAAGAGAGCGCTGATCCAGGCCCGCCGGGAATTGTCCGAGAACGAAGGGCTGCTGCGCGCCAGCTACGTCGCCGTCAACAAGGCAATCGGCAACACTCCGGAAAATCCCTTAGTGCAGAATGTTGCCCAACGTTGATCCGGGCATCGCTACAGGACTTATCAACATCATTCCTTGTACCCCGGCATTGGAACGGCCGGACGGGCGCTGTGCGTGCCTGAGGTTAAAGCGTATTGAATAGTGCTTGCAACGCTGATTCACTTGTGATTCTATCCCTTCCCATGAGGACTATGCGCCCTGAACCCAACATTGCGAAAGAGCGACTCGTGCAGGGCCTGTCCCTTGCCGTGCTCCTGCTCATGGGCGCATTTGTTATTGCCGGTCCGAGCGGCCTGATCGCCTGGGGTGAAAACCAGCGCCTGCTCGAACAGCGCCGTGCCGATCTCGCTTCGCTCAAGCTGGAACGCGCACGCATTCAGAATCGCGTCGACCTGCTCGATCCCAAGCACGTGGATCCGGACCTTGCCGGCGAATTGCTGCGCGGCAATCTCAACGTCGCCCGTTCCGACGAAATGGTGATGCTCATCCCCTGAGCCGCGATAAGCAGGCATCCGGCAGGCAATAATTTTTTGTTGCTGAATTCGTATTTTCCCGTCCGGGCGCTTTCGCTTTGTCCACCTCTTACCTATACCGCCCGAAATTGATCACATCGACGATGGGGAACCTCATTGCCCAAAGCCAAGACTGACGCCCAGCCCGGCGCAAATTCGACCGGGTCGCCGGCAGAGGACCAGGACTTTCTCCTGCGCAGCCTCCAGGAAGCCCATGCGGCCGATCGCCGTTACAAGGCGAGCAAGGAAGAGCTTCTCAAGCTCTATGAGCAGATGCTGCTCATCCGCCGTTTCGAGGAGAAGGCCGGCCAGCTGTACGGACTCGGCCTGATCGGCGGCTTCTGCCACCTCTACATCGGCCAGGAAGCGGTCGCGGTCGGCCTTCAGTCGGCGCTCGACGGCAACAAGGACTCGGTGATCACCGGTTATCGCGACCACGGCCATATGCTGGCCTACGGCATCGATCCGAAGGTCATCATGGCCGAACTCACCGGTCGCCATTCGGGTATCTCGAAGGGCAAGGGCGGCTCGATGCACATGTTCAGCGTCGAGCACCGCTTCTACGGCGGCCACGGCATCGTCGGTGCGCAGGTCTCGCTCGGCACCGGTCTCGCCTTTGCGCACAAGTACCGTGAAGACGGCGGCGTCGCGATGGCCTACTTCGGTGACGGCGCGGCCAACCAGGGTCAGGTCTACGAGAGCTTCAACATGGCTGCCCTCTGGAACCTGCCGATCATCTTCGTGATCGAGAACAACCAGTACGCGATGGGCACGGCAGTCGCCCGTTCGTCGGCCGAGACGCACTTCTACCGTCGCGGTACGGCGTTCCGCATCCCCGGTATGCAGGTCGACGGCATGGACGTGCTCGAGGTCCGCAAGGCGGCCGAAGTCGCGCTCGAGCATGTGCGCGGCGGCAACGGTCCGGTTCTCATGGAACTCAACACCTACCGTTATCGCGGTCACTCGATGTCCGACCCGGCGAAGTACCGCAGCCGTGAGGAAGTCCAGGGCGTGCGCGACAAGCGCGACCCGATCGAGCATGCCAAGGCCGAGCTCATGGAAATGGGCGTGGACGAGGCTGAACTGAAGGCGATCGACAAGCGCGTGCGCGCCGATGTTGCCGAATCCGCAGACTTTGCTGAGAATTCACCCGAGCCCGATATGTCCGAACTCTATACCGACGTCCTGGTGGAGCGTTACTGATGGCGATCGAACTGAAGATGCCCGCGCTCTCGCCGACGATGGAAGAGGGCAAGCTGGCCAAGTGGCTGGTCAAGGAAGGCGACGAAGTCTCCTCCGGCGACATCCTTGCCGAGATCGAGACCGACAAGGCGACGATGGAATTCGAAGCCGTCGATGAAGGCACGATCGGCAAGATCGTCGTTCCCGAGGGAACCGAGAACGTCAAGGTCGGCACCGTGATCGCGGTCCTCGCCGGTGAGGGCGAGGATGCTTCGACCGTGGCCCAAAGTGTTTCGGAAACTCCGGCTCCGACCCCGGCGCCCGCATCGTCCGAGCCCGCCAAGGCCAAGGCCGAGGAAGCTCCGGCACCTGCGCGCAAGGACCCGGAAGTGCCGCATGGCACCAACATGAAGACCTCGACCGTGCGCGAAGCCCTGCGCGACGCGATGGCCGAGGAAATGCGCCGCGACGAACGCGTCTTCGTGATGGGTGAAGAAGTGGCCGAGTACCAGGGCGCCTACAAGGTGACCCAGGGACTGCTCGAGGAATTCGGCCCCAAGCGCGTCATCGACACGCCGATCACCGAGTACGGCTTCGCCGGTATCGGCACCGGCGCGGCGATGGGCGGTCTGCGCCCGGTCATCGAGTTCATGACCTTCAACTTCGCCATGCAGGCGATCGATCACATCATCAACTCGGCGGCCAAGACCAACTACATGTCGGGCGGCCAGATGCGTTGCCCGGTCGTGTTCCGCGGCCCGAACGGTGCGGCATCGCGCGTTGGCGCGCAGCACTCGCAGAACTACGGTCCGTGGTATGCCAACGTTCCGGGTCTGGTGGTCATCGCGCCTTATGACGCGTCGGACGCCAAGGGTCTGCTCAAGGCTGCCATCCGCAGCGAAGACCCCGTGGTCTTCCTCGAGAACGAGCTGATCTACGGCCGTTCGTTCGAACTGCCGGAACTGGACGACCACGTTCTTCCGATCGGCAAGGCGCGCATCATGCGCGAAGGCAAGGACGTCACGATCGTTTCCTATTCGATCGGTGTCGGCCTGGCGCTTGAAGCGGCTGAACAGCTGGCCGGTGAAGGCATCGATGCGGAAGTCATCGACCTGCGCACCCTGCGTCCGCTCGACAAGCAGACGATCCTGGAAAGCCTCGCCAAGACCAATCGCCTGGTCGTCGCCGAGGAAGGCTTCCCGGTCTGCTCGATCGCATCGGAAGTCATCGCGATCTGCATGGAAGAAGGCTTCGACGATCTTGACGCCCCGGTCCTGCGCGTGTGCAACGAGGACGTGCCGCTTCCTTATGCGGCCAACCTCGAGAAGGCCGCGCTGATCGACACGCCCCGCATCGTCGAGGCGGTCAAGAAGGTCTGCTATCAGGGCTGAGCCCGCAGACCTTCACGGTCGGGAACATGAAAGGGCCGCCGGTTCGATGCCGGCGGGCCTTTTTCATTTTTTTGTTTGAAA
>NZ_CCBH010000192.1:0-53202 GCF_001368935.1 Novosphingobium sp. KN65.2 | reverse complement strand
CTTTTACTCCGCCGTTGACATTGCGTACCTCCATAATGGCGCGATTGATGACAAGTATGGGCCATTCCACCCCCGGATTGTCATTCTGGAATCTGTAGAACATCAAACAGTTGGGGAACGCGACGCTTAGACAGTTGTAATCTCTTCTGTTGTCTAACCGCATATCATCGTTAGCTGCGGCCGCGACTTGTCCACTGTCAATCTGTGCTCGCGGCACTAGCCCATTCGCCATGATGCTTGGTAGGTTCTCTGCTCTAGTGAAATGAAGAAGATATGGGATGCTGCGCTCAACCGCAAAATCCCGAATGTCCTGCCGCACCGTGAAGCTCCAACTTAGTCCGTTCATTGAAATGGGTAATTGCGCGACTTGAATGCTGCAATCCTCTCTGACCTGCTTACATTTTTTTCATGCCCAAGGGGCTTATTCATGACTTAGAGGCGGTGTGGGGAGGGAGGTGATATGGGGTGGCTAAACATCTTTTTCGCGCTCTTGGCACTTCCTGTGACCTGTGGGTGTGCGTTTGCACATCCGGGTGGGTTGAATGCCGAAGGTTGCCACAACAACCGCAAAACTGGCGACTACCATTGCCATCGTTCTACCGGCTCTAGTCAGCAACAGAATCCGCCTAACAAGCCGCAATCGCTTTTTGGGCAACAACGACAATCAGGGGCTTATCGGAACTGTACGGAGGCCAGGGCTGCTGGCGCAGCGCCAGTCTATATCGGGCAACCAGGCTATGGACCACATCTAGACCGTGATGGCGATGGTATCGGTTGCGAACCTTACCGTGGACGATAGAGCACGGGATTTTTAGGCAGGCGTTAAGGGGAACTGATGCGGGAACTATTTAGCGAGGTGCTGGCGCTTCAACTAGAGTACTCTTCGGAAAATACGCCAGCGATGGCGCGGAGGGGCGACCTCATACGAAATATCATACCAACGGAAATGCGCGATTGGGCAGCTGCTGCGCCAGGCGCTCTCTTACCGTTCCGAGGTAGGCTTAATGTTCAAGGTCGCGATGGCACCGGCTTGAAGACATTTGTTCCATGGGTCCGTATCCATTCGCCAGAGTTATCGCCGTCTGCCCAAAGCGGCTGGTATGTCGTTTATCTGTTCCGAGAAGATGGTTCAGGAGTGACGCTGGGCATTAGTCACGGTTCTACCCGGTTTGACGGTGGGGACTTCAAGCCTCGTAGTGCAACCGAGGCAGCTTCGTTAATGCGCTGGGGGAGAGGTCTTCTAGGTGATGAGGCATCCTTGCTCGGGTTTAACGAGGGCGTAGACCTTGGTTCTGCCCAAAAGCTCTCTAGGGCATATGAAGCCACAACAGCATTCTCAAAACTGTATCCAACTAACGACTTGCCCAGTGATGAGACGTTGCAGCGCGATGCGGAGAATGCCGTAGGACTGCTAGGGCAGATTTATCGGGCGATAGAACTTGGGCGTTCGCCCGAAGCTGACCCGCCGGAAATTGCAGAGGCAAGGGAGGCAATCACTACCATTGCGCGACCAAAGTCGCCCTCTGCAAGGTTAAGTGGGCAAGGATTCGGGCTAACGGCAGCGCAGAAGCAAGCCGTCGAAGCACGGGCCATGGCAATGGCCTATTCCTGGTTACAAGCAAATGGCTTTGATAACATTAAGGATGTGCATCAAACGCATTCCTGCGATTACCTCGCTAGGCGCGACAATGTGGAGCACTGCATCGAGGTCAAGGGAACCACTGCGGCGCTGGGTAAGGTGCTGCTTACAGCCAACGAAGTCGAACTACACCGGAAAAGCTACCCCCATAACGTTTTGATTGTTGTGCACGATATTAACTTGCTCGACTTGCGAACGATTGCCGATGGGGGGGTGGTCACAGCTTTTGAGCAATGGAGCGTTGCAGAGGCGCAGTTGGTACCGCTTAGCTACAGCTGCATTCTTTCAATCTTAGAATAAGCCACTACGTCGGGCCTTGCCTACCGAAACTCGCGCGTTCATTCGCGAAGTGCCTTCTGCGCGGAAAACAGTGTCGCCATGGTGTGTTGAACAGCACGGACTTGGATTCGTCTTCTATGTTCGTCCCCCTAGGCCGTTGGTTCATGCCAAAGCGATGGGGTGATCAAAACCCTAGATATGGTCCGACATGCCAAAAGTTATCCACAGCCTGAATTGCTACGTTCAGGTGCTACGTTGCTATTGGAGGAATGACATTAATCCATTGATTTTCAATGGAAAAAAGAAGTTGGTCGGGGAGACAGGATTCGAACCTGCGACATCCTGCTCCCAAAGCAGGCGCGCTACCGGACTGCGCCACTCCCCGACCTCTCGGGCGTCGATATCAGGCGATGGTGGGCCCGGCAGGATTCGAACCCGCGACCTAGCCGTTATGAGCGGCCAGCTCTAACCGCTGAGCTACAGGCCCCAAATCGCCGACCCAGCTTCAATCGACATAGCCGGGCTGAGGCGCGTTAGCTTGCATCATCGAACTACGCAAGCTCCACGCTCGACATGATTTGTGCAACACTTGTCGGCTTGACGCCTCGATGGTCGAGATGGGCGAAAAGCGTGCGCCACCAGGCGTAAAGGGCGTCGAGATCCTCGTCCGTGCGCACGTAGGGGGTATGGCCCGGCGCCAAGGAAGGGCTGTGGAACGAAAAGACGAGGACAGGCAGGCCTTCGTCGATGGCGATGTCGACGCCGCGCAGGGCCTCGTCGGCCGTCACGCCCTCCGGCGTGAGCGGGATGCGCTCCAGCAGTCCGGTGCGGGCCAGCACGCCGCGTGCGGTCGGCGTGCGCCAGAGCTGCGGATAGATTACGTTACCGAGCTGGCGCAGCGGGCCCCAGTAGACGGTCGTGAGAGGCAGTTCGAGCAGGCGACGTTCCCGATCGACCCAATAGGGTTTGAGGGGATGGCTGCGATAGTTCGGCCCGCCATTGCCGCTGTAATCGAAATGCGAGCGCACCGATGTGTCGATAGCGATGCCGAACTCAGTCAGGATCTCGCTGGTGCGCGGACCCAGGCCGTAGCGTCCGGCGCGATAGATCTGCGGGGCCGTACCGAACACGGTCTCGATCTTCTCGCGCAGTTGCAGGAATTTCTGGCGCTCGAGTTCGAAGTCAAGATTCCCTGCGTAGCTGTTGAATTCGCTGATTTCTTCTTCGAAGGGCGGATTGACCCAAGGATGAAGCTGTACGCCCACTTCGGCGCGGCCCGAACTGACGGCTTCGCCAAGGACCTGACCGGTGAGAGCCGCATTGGCGACCGGGTAATCGATCAGGTAGGTCGGCACGACGCCGAAACCTTCGCAGAACTGCTGGAACTTGCGCAGGGCTGGAACCGTCGCGACGCCATGGCGATCGCGGTTGAGGGGCGCATCCCAGTCGAACTCTTCCTCGGTATCCACGGTGACGATGAACCGCTGTCCGAAATCGCTGGAAAATGTTGCAAGGTCAGCCGCTGTGGGCGGTTCAAGCAGGTTTGACGCCGGCAAAAAGAATTCCCCCTCGATCCGCCTGCGCCTGCCAGTCGTCGCAGGTGTCAGCGCGAATGATTGACTGCGGTGCTATGGCTAGCCGCAGCAGCGGTCAACCCGGGCAGGGTTAAATGGAGGTCATTGCCTTCCCGCCGCAAAGCACCGCCCACTGCCACTGCTTCGGCTGCGGCCAGCCGCAGGGTGAAGCCCAGGCCGAACATGCCGGCAGAGAGCGTCTGTCCGCGCTCGCCGGGGGGCGTATCGAACAGGTCGTCATTGTCGCGCGCGGCGAGCGCGGCCGGCAGGGCGATGCGCATAACCACGCAGTCCCCGGCTTCGCGCGAACAGGCCAGTTCGAGGATTTCGTCTGGTGCGGTCGATCCGGCCAGGGCGGCGAGCAGGCGCCAGACGAGACGTTCGGCCTCGATGCGGTCGACCTGGATCGGATAAGTGTTCAAGTCGATGTCGACCGGCAGGGCAAAGCCGCTGCGGCGCGGATCGGTCCATGTCCGCAGCCGGGCAACGGTCTGGTTCAGGATTTCGCTGATGTCGCAGTCGCCGGTTTCGACCTGCATGGCGCCCGATTCCAGCTTTACCAGCCGGTCGAGTTCCTCGAACCCGGCAAGAATGTGCGCGCAGTCGCCGGCGATGGCGGCGGCGAGGGCGCGATATTCGTGCGGCGCTGGGCCGTAGAGCTGCTGCTGGATGATTTCTGCAGCCACCTGGATGGCATTGGCCGGAGTGCGCAGCTCGTGCAGGATCTGGCGCATGCGATCGGCTTCGCTCAGGTTGCCGCCCGAACGTGCCTCGTGTGGCCGGGGACGGGCAGGGCGTCGCAGCCTTCCGAGGTAGCCGAGGAAGCGGCCGGTCTGTTCATCGAAACTGGCAATCGCATCGACCTGCCATTCGCCGGCGACGCGCGGCGCACCTGCGATCCGCACATGCGCGGCGCGCAAGGGCAGACGGTGGCGAATCGTCGTGGCCATGTCCTGGTCGGGCAGGGTTTGTCGTTCTGTCACTTCGTGCGCGGATAGGCTGAGGCCGACCAGCGACGGCGCATAGGCGCTGTCCGCCCAGGTGATGCGGCCTTCCTGATCGGTTTCGAAATCGACCGTAACGGGCAGGCGCGGCGCGGTTGTAGCCAGATCGCCTAGCGGCAGGCGCGGATCGTCGTTCGCCACTTCGAAAGTGGAGTGCGATTGCCGGGCCCTGCGGAACTCTTCGATGCGCCGGACGATGGCGCCGATTCCTGCCTCGGAATTGCGCGGCCGTTCGGCCTGGACGGCTGCGGCAGCGCGGGCCCATTCCGCCGCATGGTCCGGCGTGATCGGGGAAACGGATGGAGTGGGGGCAGGCTGTACGCCCGGAGTCGGTGCCGCAGGTTCGGGCGAGGCTGTCGCTTGCGCCTCTAGTGCGGATTCGTCTGCAAGGTCGAGGATGTCCTCAAGGCTGGGAGCGCTCGGTTCGACTTCCTGGGGTGCCGGATTGGATGCCGGAGGCAGGCCGCGATCGCGTATGCCGAGCCTTTCGAGCAGCGCTTCGACTTTCGGTTCCAGGTCGCGGCGGTGGCGCAGGATGCCGCGCGCGCGGACCGGCAGTTCGGGTATGAGCTTGAGCCATTCGTCCTGCTGCAGCCGCGCGCCGGTGATCGCGGCGGTGGCGACGTCAGGTTCGTCGGCGGCAAGAATCGCGAGCAGTCGCGAATTGGTAATGGGCTGCAGCGGTTGGCGCAGCAGGCGGGCGCGGTCGGCCGCGGGAATGTGGGCGGCCAGTTCCTCGACACGGGCCAGTCCGGCCTCGAGCATGTCCGACTGGGCATCGCAGGGAAGGCGGCCGAGCAGATCGACGAGTTGCCTGTACTGGATACGCGCGAGTGCGTCGCCGGAGGCGGGCAGGCGCATAACCGTAGCAAGGCGATCGTCGAAATGCATTCAATCTCCAGGAGCGTCCCGTCCGCTTAGAGGGAGACAGGTTAACCACGTCCTTCCACTTGGGTGCCAATTTGACCCGAAAAATATCCTAGCAAAGTGACGAAATAGCGGAAGCGGGCAGTTTCGGGGCGTTGCAAAGCGGGACGATTACGCTATGGGATAATAATATTACAGCGTGGCCGCATTTTCGATGTGGAAATTGCAATCAGGGGTGGCTGCAGGAGTGCGGCTGACAGGAAGGTCCAAATGTTTAATCTCGATGAAATCGACCGTCGGCTGCTCGCGGAACTGCAGGACGAAGGACGCATCACCAACGTCGAGCTTGCCCAGCGCGTCGGGCTGACCGCGCCGCCGTGCCTGCGCCGCGTCCGCAGCCTTGAAGAAGCCGGGATTATCCAAGGCTATCACGCCGATCTCGACGCCTCCAAGCTGGGCTTCACGATCACCGTCTTCGCGCTGGTGAGCCTGAAAAGCCAGGCCGAAGAGGCGCTGCGGGCCTTCGAGGAACACATGCAGGGCCTGCCCGAAGTGCGCGAGTGCCACATGCTCAACGGCGAGATCGACTTCATCCTCAAGATCGTCAGCCGTGACCTGCAGAGCTTTCAGGAATTCCTGACCTCCAAGCTCACGCCCGCGCCGAACGTCGACAGCGTGAAGACCTCGCTGACGATCCGCACTTCGAAGAACCAGCCCGGCGTCCCGCTGGGCGGCTGAAGGGCTACTGGGTCGCGAGCTTCTCGACGCTTTCGGGTATCGAGAACCAGTCGTGCGCGCTGTCGCACCAGTAATGCAGCGAGGGCTCCAGCCCTTCGCTGCTGTCCAGCGTCCCGGCCTTGATGAAGATGATGCCCTGTTCGCGCGCTGCAGGAGTGTCGGTCAGTACCGGTGAGCCGCAGCGCGGACAGAATTGGCGATAGACGGTCTGGCCCGTCGTGCCGCTATCTTCGTATGTCGACAGTTCACCGGTCAGGTGCAGTCCCCCGCGCGGTGCGACGCCCACGAGCGAGAAGGCACTGCCCGCCTGTTTCTGGCAATGGGTGCAGTGGCATACGACGAGCGCGGCGAGGGGCCAGTCCACCTTGTAGCGCACGCTGCCGCACAGGCAGCCGCCTTCGCGTGTTTCCGACATCTGCGGCAATTCCTTTCCCGGTTTCGGCGCGCAGGCTGCCGGGGCTGGGGACTATTGCCAACTCTCGCAAGTCAGAGTGAGGCGGCAGCTTCCAGGGCCAGCAGGTAGCTCTTCGCGCCGAAACCCGCGATGGTGCCCTTGGCGGCCATGCCGACCCAGGACTTGTGGCGAAATTCTTCGCGCGTGTGCGGGTTGGAAAGGTGCACTTCGATGACAGGCGTCTCGATGGCGCGGATCGCGTCGTGCAAAGCGACGGAGGTGTGCGTGTAGGCCCCTGCATTCAGCAGCACCGCATGCGCACCGTCAGCCTGAGCCTCGTGCAGCCAGTCGACGAGATGGCCTTCATGGTTCGACTGGCGCATCTCGATCCCGCAATCGAGTTGGCCTCCGCGTTCGACGAGCATCGCAGCAATGTCGTCCAGCGTCTGGGACCCGTAAATCCCGGGTTCGCGCTTGCCGAGCAGGTTTAGGTTGGGTCCGTTGAGAACATAAACCAGCTTCGAAGCCATCTTGCGCCATTCCTTTGCCTGCGGCCCCTCGCGCATGCAGCGCAGGTGCCATGTCTTTCGGCGAACAGCCTTAGCGACTGGTCATGACCATGCAAGCCGGCGCGGCGATCGTATGTTTCAGGCGTCGATGGCAGGCAGGCCCGGATCGGGGGGAGGGGCGTCGTCGGCCGGTGCCGAATCGGCATCGGGCGCATCCTCGACATAGCCCTCGTCGCCTTCGGAACCTGAGTAGAAGTCGGAAAGGGCTGCCTGACGCGCCTGGTCGCGTGCAGCCGCGGCCTCGCGTTCGGCGGCCGCGCGCGCCTCGGCTTGTTGCTGCGCCTGGGCCTTGGCTTTGGCGAGTTGCTGTTCGAGTTGCGCCTCCCGGCCCGATCCGCATGCGGACAGGGCGAAGGCAGGCGCGATCAACGCAAGTATGCGCAAGATAGGGCGACCCACGACTCTGTTTTCCTTGCTGCGTGTGAAATGAAGCAGGCTTCGCTCGGCCTTTAGAACGGTAAGGCTTAGAAAAGTTTTACCGCGAAAATCCGCGGCCCCCTGAAGGCGCGCAGCGGTTAACGGTCGCTTCCTTTCGCCTTGCCCCACTGGCGCATGGCCGAATAGCCGAGGTAGCCGGTGCCGAAGAGCGCGTAGAGCGGTTCGGGAATGCCGCGCAGGTAGGCGGTCATGCCGGTCGCAATGGCCTGGGCGGTAGCGGGGCTGAAAGCCCCGATCAGGCCCATCGGTAGGGCCCAGAGAATCATGGCGTACATGACGTAGAGAAAGCTCGGGCGGGCGCGGCTCGTCCAGGGGTCGGCCGATCCGGCTTCGGTGACGACGGCTGAGAGGCTGGCCCGAAGTTTCTCGATTTCCTGCGAATTCTCGAGTCGAAGCAGTTCCAGCTTGGCCCGGTCGCGCGCGTCCGGATCGGGGATGACCTTGTCGATGATGTGCGAAATCGGGCTGATCAGCGTATCGAGCAGCGGCATGGATCACTCCTGCAATGCAATTGGCGATCGCAGATAGATAACCAAACCGGTTCGTGTAGGAAAATGGCAGGTTTGAAGCGCGGTACACGCGGGGCATCGCGGCCGTTTGCGCCGCGATGCTTCCATTTTCCGAATGTCCTGGAAAATTTTGGTCGGGACGAGAGGATTCGAACCTCCGACCCCCACACCCCCAGTGTGATGCGCTACCAGGCTGCGCTACGTCCCGACCGAGGGGTGCGCCTATAGGCACCTCATTCACGGAGCGCAAGCGCGAAGAACATACTTTTGCGCATGGGTTGAACGCTTTCCCGTCGCACCTATGTTTCGCCCCGTCCCGGCACCGTGTCGAGGCCGCGCGTTGCCAGTGCTTCGCTTTATTGCTAACCGCCCGCGCACTTGGATTTTCCGTGAAGTGGATTTTCCCGGGCAGGAGCGCATCAGTCTGGATGACTGCAAGCGAGTCGCTCGAGGGACCACACAAGAAGGCGCATCTGTTTCATGCATAGTTCGATTCTTCCCATGCTCGCCGCCGCTGCACCTGCCGGTGCGCCGCCCGCCTGGGTGCAGTACCTGCCGTTCGTGGCGATGGCCGTGATTTTCTGGTTCCTCATCCTGCGTCCGCAGATGAAGCAACAGAAGGAACACAAGGCCAAGCTTTCGGGTCTGAAGAAGGGCGACGAAGTGCTGACCGGCGGCGGTTTCATCGGCAAGGTCATCAAGGTCGACGAGAACTACGCCGAAGTCGAGATCGCACAGGGCGTACGTGCCAAGACACTCAAGTCGACGATCGTCGACGTGATTCCGCCCGCAGGCAGCAAGCCCGCGAACGACTGAGTCGATTCTGCCCGGGCCATGTGAGGCCCGAAACACATCCGGGATGCGTCTATTCCGGCGCGCCCTCTCGGAGAGAAGCCCAAGGCAATGCTCGAATTTCCTACCTGGAAGAAGCTCTGGTACTGGGGCCTGACACTTGTCATCGCCGCAGCCGCGCTGCCTTCACTGTTTTCCGTTTCCGGTCTTCCCTGGCCCAGCGCCCTTCCCGATCCCGAAGTCAATCTCGGGCTCGACCTTGCCGGCGGCAGTCATATTCTGCTCGAGGCCGACAAGAGCCAGGTCGCGCAACAGCGACTGGAGAACATGGAGGAATCGGTTCGCGGACGCCTGCGTCTCGCCAATCCGCGCATTGCCATCGGCGATATCTCCAGCAGCAATGGCCGCCTGAGCTTCATGCTCAAGGATCCCACGCAGGTCGACGCCGCGCGTGACGAGATCCTCGCGCTCACCTCGGGCGCCGGCCTCACCGGCCAGCGCGACTGGGACATCAAGGTCGAGGACGGCAACCGCTTCGTGTTGACGCCGACTCGCGAAG
This sequence comes from Novosphingobium sp. KN65.2, assembly GCF_001368935.1. Lineage (NCBI taxonomy): Bacteria > Pseudomonadati > Pseudomonadota > Alphaproteobacteria > Sphingomonadales > Sphingomonadaceae > Novosphingobium > Novosphingobium sp. KN65.2. The sequence goes on along the minus strand of NZ_CCBH010000192.1, from coordinate 43,840 downwards.
GCCTCGATCAGGCCGTGTCCGATGCAATGGACTCGGCCATCGAGGTCGTACGCAAGCGCATCGACGCGCTCGGTACGCGTGAACCCACTATCATCCGCCAGGGCGAGGAGCGTATCGTCGTCCAGGTTCCCGGTCTCGACGATCCCGACGCGCTCAAGAGCCTGATCGGCCAGACCGCCAAGCTTGAGTTCAAGCTGGTCGACGAGACGGCTGCACCCAACGACATCCAGCAGGGCATTGTCCCGCCGGGCGACGAGCTGGTGCCATGGGCCGATCCCAATTCGCCCGGTTCGGGCGGCGTCCCGATGCTTGCGGTCAAGCGCCTTGGTGGCATCAAGGGCGATCAGCTGACCAATGCCAAGCAGGGCTTCGATCCGAAGACCAATGCACCGGTCGTCTCGATCACCTTCGACCAGACCGGCGGCGCCAAGTTCGCCAAGCTGACCAGCGAGAACGTGAACAAGCGCTTTGCGATCATTCTTGACGGCAAGGTGCTTTCGGCTCCGAACATCAATGAACCGATCCTCGGCGGTAGCGCGCAGATTTCGGGCAGCTTCTCGGTCCAGTCGGCCACGCAGCTCGCCATCGCGCTGCGCTCGGGCGCGCTTCCGGTCGACCTGACGGTCGTTGAGGAACGCACCGTCGGCCCCGACCTCGGTGCCGACTCTATCAAGAAGGGCCTGATCGCCATGGGCGTGGGCTCGCTGCTCGTCGTCCTGCTGATGATCGTGACTTACGGCCGTTTCGGCATCTACGCGACGATCGCGCTGATCTTCAACGTGCTGATGATCCTGGGCGTCATGGCGGTCATGGGCACCACCCTGACATTGCCGGGTATCGCCGGTTTCGTGTTGACGATCGGTGCGGCCGTGGACGCCAACGTGCTGATCTATGAACGCATGCGTGAAGAGCGCAAGAAGGGCCGTCGCGTCCTTGCCGCGGTCGAGAACGGCTACAAGGAAGCAAGCCGCGCGATCTACGACGCCAACGTCACCAACGCGATCGCCGGTGCGCTGCTCTTCGCCTTCGGATCGGGGCCGGTCCGCGGCTTCGCCGTCGTTCTGATCATCGGCCTGTTCACCTCGGTGTTCACCGGCGTGACGCTGACCCGCATGTGGGTCGCCTCGTGGCTGCGCAAGGCGCGGCCTACCGAACTGCACGTGTAAGGGCCCGCTGCCATGCGCCTTCTGAAACTCGTTCCCGAGAACACCAACATCCACTTCCTGAAGTGGCGTGTTCCCTTCTACATCATGAGCATCATCCTCATCGCGGCGAGCTGGGGCCTGGTCATGACCAGAGGTCTCAACTACGGCGTCGATTTCGCCGGCGGTCTGGAAGTGCGCGCCACTTTCACGAAGGAGGCCGAAGCCCCGGTTGCGGAGGTGCGCCAGCAGATTTCCGCGCTCGGCTTCGAAGATCCGATCATTCAGCGTTTCGGCGATCCCAACTCGGTCTCGATCCGCGTGCGCCTTCCCGATGAAGCCGAAGGGAACCCCGGCGCGGCCGAGGCCATTTCCAACCGGATCGTCGGCGCGCTGCAGACGAACCATCCGGATGTACGGATTGACGGTAACGATACCGTTTCGGGCAAGGTCTCCGGCGAATTTCGCCAGATGGCGTTCTACGCATTGTTGGCCGCAATGCTGGCGATCTCGATCTACATCTGGGTCCGCTTCGAATGGCAGTTCGGTGTCGGGGCGCTCTTTGCGCTGTTCCACGACGTGTCGCTGACACTCGGCATGTTCGCGCTGTTCCAGCTTGAATTCAGCCTGCAGATCATTGCCGCGATCCTCGCCATCATCGGTTACTCGCTGAACGACACCATCGTCGTCTACGACCGTATCCGCGAGGACCTGAAGAAGTATCGCAAGATGCCGCTTCCGGAACTGCTCGACATGTCGGTCAACGAAACGCTGGCGCGTACGGTGATGACCTCGGCCACGCTGCTGGTCGCGCTGATCCCGCTTCTGCTCTTCGGTCCGGAAAGCCTCTTCGGCCTGACCGCGGCTATCGTGCTGGGCATTTTCGTGGGCACCTACAGCTCGATCTACATGGCCGCGCCGATCCTGATCTGGCTTGGCGTGAGCGGCGACAGCTTCGTGCCGACCGAGTCCGCAATCGAACGGCAGGAACGCAAGGCCCGAGAGGGCGTCGGACGCCCTTGAGCTGATCTTGAAACCCTAACGAAAAGGGGCGGTCCGGAAGCCTGAAAGTGCGCCGGACCGCCCCTTTTTTGTGTGCGGCTCCCTGGTCTCAGGCCGGAACGCTGACCTTCCGGTCTTCGAGCACACCCTTCCAGAAGCGCACGATATTCTCGGCGTTCACGCCCCAGCTGAAGCGGCTCACATTGGCGGCAACATCGGACTGGCTGGGCGGATCGGCAAGGATCTCGGAGATTGCTTGGGCGATCGATTCGGGATTGCGCTCTACAAGCCGTCCGGCGCTCGAATCCTTAACGACTTCGCCGGCCCCACCGATGTCGGGGATGACGATGGGGGTGCCGCAGGCCAGCCCCTCTATCCAGACATTGGCAAGCCCTTCACTGGTCGAGGGCAGGACCAGCACATCTGCTGCGCACAGCAGGTTGGGCAGGACTTCGTGGTTGACGAGGCCAAGGAAGTGGACCCGATCGCTGACGCCAAGGCGCGTGGCGAGGGCCTCGAGCTGCGGCATGTCCTCGCCACTGCCGGCAAGCGCCAGTCGCGCTTCGGGCAGATGGGTGAGGGCCTCGATCACGAGGCTCTGGCCCTTGCGTTCGATCAGCGCGCCGGGGGTCACCAGCAGCGGGCCCTGCGACCAGATTCCGAGGTTGGGCATCGCCGAGACCAGTGCGCGCGCCGCGCCGCGCTCCACCGGGTGGAACAATTCGCGGTCGAGGCCGGTGTAGTGCACGTCGATCCGTTCGGCAGGCATGCCCAGTTCGATCATGTCCTCGCGCAGGGCCTGCGAGACTGCGAGAAGTCCGGAAGCCTGTTGGGCCGCCGCCTTCATCTGTTCCAGCGCGCGCGGTCGCTGCCCCCAGTAATGGATGTCTGCACCGCGCGACTTGATCGTCAGGGGCAGGCCCAGTTCGCGCGCCACGATGGCCGCGGCAGGTCCGTCCGGGAAGAAGAACTGGGCATCGACGAGGTCGAAGGGTTTCTCTTCGTGCAGGCGGCGGACCAGCGGCAGAATGGCGCCCGCGATCCTGCCGGGATTGCTGTCGCCGCCGATCTTGGGGATCGTCGTGAAGCGCGGATAATGGACTTTCAGGCCCACCACGTCGCTGACTTCGGGGATGCTCTTGAGCCGGGCGTAGGGCTCGCGAAGCGATAGCGGCCAGGGCGGAATGCCGATCGGGCTGATCATCGTCAGGTCGGTCTCGCCGCGCGCGACGACCGCCCGCATCTGGTTGCCGACGAAAACGCCGAAGGAAGGCTTCACCGGGTTCGGGAAGAGCGTGGCGATGGAGAGAATTCGCATAACGGCAGCCTTAGGGTGCGCGGTTCAAAGCTTACGTACCAGCATTTCGGCAACGGCCAGCCACGCGGGATGTTCCACGATGATCTGCCTTTGACCAGTTGCAGGAGGCAGGAGGGCAATGCGTTCGCCGTCGCGATCGATCAGGCGGCCGAAGGCGAAACGGCCGCCGGGGCGGGGGGCAAGCACGTCGCGGTTCATCAGTCTTGGGGCTTCTTCGGGCGGGTGCTGGCGCAGCCAGACCTGGTCTGCGGCGCGATACTCGCCGCAGGAGGCTTCCACGTCGAGCACCAGCCACGGGGCATCGCCCGCAAGGTCGCTGGGCGTGACCGCTTCGAGCGGCGTCCGGGCAGGCTCGGTGCCGTCCGGGCCGAGTACGGCCACGATGCGCGCCGGTTCGCTGGCTTCGCTGCGCAGCAGGACTTCGGGCTCCACCGCGAGCGCGGCGGCGATCCGGTTCATCCATGCGAGCGAGAGGTTGCGCATGCCGGTTTCAAGTCGCCCGATCGTCTGCGCCGTCGTCGGCGGAGAACAGGCTGCCGCGACATCGGCAAGCGTGAGGCCCTTTTGCAGACGGATGTCACGGATGCGATTGATCATGGCCTGTCCTGTGTAACCGATTTGGTTTCCACTTTCCTACAGGCATGCCGATTCGGCAAGGAGGCGTCAGAACCCCCACAAAACCGGAGGCAGGCATGAAGCAGGTACTCGTCGAACGTGAACTGAGCAGCGAAGGGCCTGTGCGCAGGAGAGGCGCCAAGGCCAGTGCAGCGCGGGCTACGCGCAGCGTGGCCGTCAATCTCGCCGAATCGCCATTGAGCTGGCTTCACGCTCGCGGCCATCTGGATGACCGTCGCTTCGCCGCTGGCGAGCGGCTGAGGACGGACTGGGAGCAAGCGCAACTCGCACCGCGCATGACGATGCGATGGGATCCTGTGCGGGTAACGGGAGGGCGCGATGCGGATTTGACACCCGCAGAGCGGCAGGTTGCGGCCAAGGCGCGCTTCGACGGCGCCATCGAGGCGGCAGGAACCGGTCTGTCCGATGTGCTCTGGCGGGTGGTGTGCGCCGGGGAAGGGCTCCCCACCGCAGAAAAGGCATTGGGCTGGCCGGCGCGCAGCGGCAAGCTCGTGCTGGGACTGGCGCTGGACCGTGTTGCGGCATTCTACCGCATTTCTTGACCTGACCCGTCAGCCTTCGACCTGTTCGGCCAGTTCCAGCCAGCGCTCCTCGGCCGCTTCCTTGTCCTGCCGGGCGTTTTCGATGGCGGCGGAAAGGGCAGCGAACTTCTTGGGGTCGCGGGTGTAAAGATCGGGATCGGCCATGGCCGCTTCGTCGCGGGCGATAGCCGCTTCCAGTTCCTCGATCCGACTGGGCAGAAGTTCGTAGTCGCGCTGGTCCTTGTAGGACAGCTTGGTCTTCTTCGGCGGCGGAGGCGGGGGCGGGGCAGCGCTTTCGGCCTTGGCCTTCGCCTTGACAGGGGCCGTGCGCTGCTTGCGCTTGGCTTCCCAATCGGCGTAGCCGCCGGCGATAACGTCAATATGGCCGGTGCCGTCCAGTCCGAGCGTGAGGTTGACGGTGCGGTCAAGGAAGTCGCGGTCGTGGCTGACGATCAGGACCGTGCCGTCGTAGTCCGAGATGACTTCCTGCAGCAGGTCCAGGGTTTCGAGGTCGAGGTCGTTGGTCGGCTCATCGAGCACGAGAAGGTTCGACGGCCGGGCGAATTCGCGGGCAAGCAGCAGGCGGGACTGTTCACCGCCCGAAAGCGTGCCCACCCGGGCGTCGATAAGGCCGGGGTCGAACAGGAAGTCCTTGAGATAGCCCTGCACGTGCTTGCGCACGCCGCGCACGTCGACCCAGTCGCTGCCTTCGGCGATCACGTCGCGCAGCTTCATGTCCGGCTTGAGCAGGCTGCGCTGCTGGTCGATGACGATGGAGGTCAGGGTATTCGCCAGGGTCACCGAGCCTTCATCGGGCGCAAGTTCGCCCGTCAGGATCTTCAGCAGGGTCGACTTGCCCGATCCGTTGGCGCCGACGATGCCGATGCGGTCGCCGCGCTGGATGCGCAGCGAGAAGTTCCTGATCACGGTGCGCTCGTTATCTTCGATGCCGAAGCGCTTGGTCACGTGCTCGGCGACGATCACCGACTTGGTCTTGCTGCCGTCGCCCGCGACCGCGAGCTTGGCGGTGCCGGTGGGCGAGAGCATTGCGGCGCGTTCGGCCCGCATCTCCCAGAGCTTGGCAAGACGGCCCTGGTTGCGCTTGCGCCGCGCGGTGACGCCGCGTTCGAGCCAGTGCGCCTCGATCTTGAGCTTGGCGTCCAGCTTTTCGGCTGCACGCGTCTCTTCCTTCTGGACTTCCTCTTCCCAGGCTTCGAAGCCGCCGAAGCCGACTTCCTTGCGGCGCAGCGATCCGCGGTCGAGCCAGATCGTCGCATTGGTCAGGCGGGTCAGGAAGGTGCGGTCGTGACTGATGACCACGAAGGCGCCGTTGTAGCGCTGCAGCCAGGATTCCAGCCATTCGATCGCGGCAAGATCGAGGTGGTTGGTCGGCTCGTCCAGCAGCAGCAGGTCGGGCTCGGAGGCCAGCGCCCGGCACAGGGCGGCACGGCGGCGCTCGCCGCCCGATGCGCTGGCGGCCTCGCGCGATAGGTCGATGCCGAGTTGGTCGGCAATGGCTTCCACCTCGTGGCGCTGCGGGGCATCGTCGCCGCTGATCGCGAAGTCCAGCAGGGTGTCGAAGCCGGTGAAGAACGGGTCCTGCTCCAGCGTGACGACACGGGTGCCGGGCTGGATCGAGCGCTTGCCCTTGTCCGCTTCCACCTGGCCGGCGATGAGCCGGAGCAGCGTGGTCTTGCCCGCGCCGTTGCGCCCGATCAGCGCCAGCCGGTCCCGCGGGCCGATATTGATGTCGAGGTCCTGGAAGAGCCAGCCGGAGCCCTGGATCAGGCCAAGGCCTTCCCAGCTGAGAATTGGTGCGATTGCCATGGCCGGCGCCCTACAGCGAGCGGCGGGGGGCTGGCAAGCATCGTGGGATATCCGCAACAGTGAAACCTTGCTGCCACCTTCCTGCCGCATTCAGGACTTGTTCAATGCCGGAAGCTTAGGCACCCAAGCAGGATGACAAAGCTTCTTGCCTCTTTACTGTCGGTTGCGGCCATCGGCCTTATCGCGAATGCCGTGCCGGTTCACGCCGAACCGGGTGCCGAACAGGGGCAGGTTCGCAAGGAACGCAAGGCCGGCAATGTGCGTTCTCTTCGCGAGATCGAGCAGCAGGTGCTTCCGAAAATGTCCGGAATGCAGTACCTCGGACCGGAATATGATCCTGCGGCAATGGCTTATCGCCTGAAATTCATTCAGGACGGGAAAGTCTATTTTGTCGATGTCGATGCCCGCACGGGCCGCGTCATCGGCCGGTCGCGCTGAGGATACGAACCAGTGCTTCGCTTGACGCTCGCGGGCTTACGCCCCATCTCGTCGGTGATTTCCAAGGGAGACCAGATTTGCGCATCCTGATCGTCGAGGATGAACCTACGCTCGGCAACCAGCTCAAGACCACGCTCGAGCAGAACGGCTATGCCGTCGACCTGTCTGCCGATGGGGAGGACGGCCATTTCCTTGGGTCGACCGAGGATTACGATGCCGTGATTCTCGACCTCGGCCTGCCTGAGATCGACGGACTTACCGTGCTTGGCATGTGGCGCAGGGAAGGGCGAAATTTCCCGGTTCTTGTGTTGACCGCCCGTGATTCCTGGTCCGACAAGGTGGCAGGCCTCGATGCCGGCGCGGACGACTATCTCGCCAAGCCGTTCCAGACCGAGGAACTGATCGCCCGCCTGCGCGCGCTCATCCGCCGTGCATCGGGCAATACCTCGAGCGAACTGATGGCGGGCGATGTCCGTCTCGACACGCGTTCGGGCCGCGTCACGCTGGCCGGCGAACCGGTCAAGCTGACCGCGCAGGAATACAAGCTGCTGTCCTACCTGATGCACCACAAGGGCAAGGTGGTCAGCCGCACAGAATTGATCGAGCACATCTACGATCAGGATTTCGATCGCGATTCCAACACGATCGAAGTCTTCGTCACGCGCATCCGCAAGAAGCTGGGTGCCGATGTCATCACCACGATCCGTGGCCTCGGGTACAGCCTCGACGATCCCGCGGACGCGCCGCGAAACTGAGGAGCCGATGGACGCTCCGCGAGCAGACGGGGCAGGGAGCGAGGCAACTGTCGCCGAGACGGTGAAGGCCCGCCATACCGGCTCGCTCGCGCGGCGCATGATGCTGATTGCGGCAGGGTGGATCTCGATCCTCCTGCTGTTCGGCGGCCTTGCCCTCGATCGCACGCTGACCTCGTTGGTCACCCGCAATTTCGACGAACAGCTCGGTTACATGCTTACCGGCATGATCGGTTCGGCCGAGATCGGCCCGGATGGCGAGGTTTTCTTCATCCGACCGCTGGGCGACCAGCGGTTCCTCGAGCCGAACAGCGGCCTGTACTGGCAGATTCGCGCCAAGGGGCACGAGGATTTCCCCTCGCGCTCGCTGTGGGATCGCAGCCTCGACGTTCCCGAGGACAACTTCGACGCAAAGCCGCACGTTTACGATAGCGACCAGTTCCCCGGCGAGCCGCTGAGGATCATGGAGCGCTCGATCATCCTGCCGGGCAGCAACACCCAATGGATGTTCACTGTCGCGGCCAGTCGCGAGGATCTCGACGAACAGATCAAGATGATCCGCTCGATCCTCGTCTACAGCTTCGTCGCGCTCGGCTTCGGCCTGTTGCTCATGGCGGGGATGCAGACCTGGTACGGCCTGTTCCCGCTGCGCCACGTGCGCCGCGCGATCCAGAAGCTGCGAACGACGGGCGCCAGTCGCGTGACCGACCCGCTTCCGCAGGAAGTCGAGCCACTGGTGGACGAACTCAACGCCCTGCTTTCGCATACCGAGCTGCAGGCCGAGGAAGCGCGCCGCCATGCAGGGAACCTTGCCCATGCGCTCAAGACGCCGCTGACCGTGATCATGAACGCGGCCACGGCCAAGTCGCCCGACCTGTCCGACACGGTCATCCGCGAGGCGGCCGTGATGCGGCGGCAGGTCGATCACCACCTGGCCCGGGCGCGGGCCGTCGGGCGCCGCGCGGCCGGCATGTCGCGTGCGAGCGTGTGGCCGAGCCTCGAGGCGGTGCTGCGTGCCGTCCAGCGGCTCTACGATGACACGCGATTCGACCTAGACGGCAACCACGCCGTGACCGTTGCACTGGAAAAGCAGGATCTCGAGGAGATCCTCGGCAACCTGATCGAGAATGCGGCCAAGTATGGCGGTGGCAGCGTCTTCGTCACGGTCGACACCGGGCAGGACCCGCAGTTCTGCGAGATCTGGGTCGAGGACGATGGCATGGGCATTCCGGCCGCCGAGCGCACCCGCATCTTCGATCGCGGCGCCCGGCTCGATACCGGCAAGCCCGGTACCGGGCTGGGTCTTGCCATTGTTCGCGACGTGGTGGAAATCTATGGCGGAAGGGTCGAACTCGACGAGAGCGAGGATCTGGGCGGCCTGTTGGTCAAGTTGAAGCTGCCGCGCACGGCGACCTGAAGGAATTTGCGTTCGGAAGCTGGGGATGCGCGCCAGAAGCGCGGTTGCAGCGCCGGCCCTGCCGCTTCATTGGCGGCGATCGAAAATCAAGGAGTACCCATGACCGATACGATCAAACTTTCGCTCACGCAGGACGAAGTCGAAATCCTCGTCGATGCCCTCGAGGCCGACATGGAAGGCTATGTCGAGGCGGCGAAGGAAGCGCGCGGCAACGGCAATCGCGATGACGTGAAGACTTTCACCGATGCCGCCACGCGCATTCAGATCCTGATGAGCAAGCTTCAGGACTACGTGGAAGAATAATAGAGCGAAAGGCCGGCTCAGCCGGCCTTTGCCTGCTCGTGATGGCGGATCACTTCGTCGATGATGAACCGCAGGAATTTCTCGCCGAAATCGGGATCGAGATTGGCGTCCTCGGCCAGCTTGCGCAGACGCGCGATCTGCCGTTCCTCGCGTCCGGGATCGGAAGCGGGAAGGTCTCTTTCGGCCTTGTAGGCGCCGACGGCCTGGGTGATCCGGAACCGTTCGGCGAGCATGTGAATCAGTGCGGCATCGATATTGTCGATGCTGGAACGGTAGCCGGCGAGCACCGGATCGGTGACGGGAGTGTCCTGGGTCATGGTGGAGCCCCGCTAGCACGGCTCCTTGACCTGTGCCAGCCCGTGCAAATGGGCCGCACTTGGCTTTCCCACTTGCGTTCAAGGCTCTGAACGCGCAATGCGCGGGGCGATGACTGCACAAGTGATTAACCTGCGTTCACGTGAGACGCAGCCGTCCCTGGCTCCCATGCTCGCCCTGACTGCGGCAGGCATGAACAGCGTCAATTCCGTCATTCTCGACCGCATGCAAAGCGAGATCCCGCTGATCCCCGCGCTGGCCGGGCATCTGATCTCGGGCGGCGGCAAGCGCATGCGCCCGATGCTGACGGTCGCGGCGGCTGAGCTGTGCGGCTACCAGGGCAATCGCCACCACAAGCTGGCGGCGGCAGTCGAATTCATCCACACCGCGACCCTGCTGCACGACGACGTCGTTGACGGTTCGGACCTGCGGCGCGGCAAGGCGGCGGCCAACATCGTCTTCGGCAATCCGGCGACGGTCCTGGTCGGCGACTTCCTGTTTACGCGCGCTTTCGAACTCATGGTCGAGGACGGCAGCCTGCGCGTCCTCAAGATCCTCTCGAAGGCCAGCTCGATCATCGCCGAGGGCGAGGTCGACCAGTTGACCGCCCAGCGCAAGATCGAGACGAGCGAGGAGCATTACCTCCAGATCATCGGTTCGAAGACCGCGGCACTGTTTGCCGCCGCGACCCGGATCGCCGCCGTCGTGGCGGAGAAGAGCGAAGCCGAGGAGCAGGCGCTCGACGCGTATGGACGCAATCTCGGGATTGCCTTCCAGCTCGTCGACGATGCCATCGACTACGATTCCGAAGCGGCCGAATCGGGCAAGGACAAGGGCGATGACTTCCGTGAGGGCAAGATGACCCTTCCGGTCATCCTCGCCTATGCCCGCGGCAGTGAGGAAGAGCGCAAGTTCTGGCAGGAGGCCATCGCCGGCTTCCGGACCGAGGACGAGGACCTTGCTCATGCGGTCGAACTGATCAACCGCCACAAGTGCGTCGAGGCGACCCGTGAGCGGGCGCGTCATTTCGCCCAGCGCGCCATCGATTCGATTGCAGGCTTCCCCAGCGGCGAAGCGCGCAATGCGATGGCCGAGGCTGTCGAGTTCGCGGTGGCGCGTCGCTACTGACGTGGCAAAGCCACGGTTCGTCAGATTGCGGGCGCCTGCAACAAAGCTGTAATTGCGATGCGCGGTTTCGGCCCCTATTGAGGCCGGCCATGCGCTCCGAGCTCAATCGGGCTGTCACCGGCTATCAGCCCGGTTCGCCCCAACAACGTATCGTTTCTTCCCTGCTATCCGCGGGCGTGATCCTGCTCGTCCTGCTTCTGGCGATCTACCAGAGCGGCGTGGTGAGCCTTCCAGAGAAGCGCAACAATCCGGTCACCTTCGATGTCACCGGGCAGGAGAAGGACAAGGGCGAGAAGGCGGACGACAAGCCCAAGGCCGAGGAAAAGAAAGAAGAAAAGAAAAAGGTCGAGCCGGTCCAGAAGGAAGAGGTGAAGAAGCCTCCAGTCATTACCCCGCCGGTCGAGAAACCGGTGGTGAAGAAGCCTGCCTTTACCTTCCTCAAGCTCTCGCGCGAGGATTTCGCTTCGGCAGACATCGGTCAGATGAAGGCACCCGCGCCGACGACCAGCAGCGAATCGGGTAGTGGATCGGGTTCGAGCTATGGTCCCGGAGAAGGGCCGGGCGGGGCGATTCTCTATCGCGCGCAGTGGTACCGCGAGCCGAGCGGCGCCGAACTTGGCGGGTACATTCCCGCCAATGCCCCGCGCACGGGCTGGGGCGAGATCGCCTGCCAGACGATCGAGAATTACAAGGTCGAGAACTGCCAGATCCTCGGAGAATCGCCGCTCGGCTCAGGCTATGGGCGCGCGGTACAGAACGCGGCGTGGCAGTTCCAGGTCGTCCCGCCGCGGATCAACGGCAAGCCGCAACTCGGAACCTGGGTGCGCATCCGGATCGATTACGGGACGAAAATGGCCGGTTGAGGCTTCAGATCGGTCAGGCCGCGCGAATCGACTGCGGCCGCACCTCGTCGATATGCGCGATCAGATCTTCGAGGGGCATGGGCCGGGCAATGAAGAAGCCCTGCGCCAGCGCGAAGCCAGCCACCCTTGCGCTCAAAAGCTGGTTTTCGGTCTCGATGCCTTCGATTACGCAGTCCAGCGAGAGGGCGCGGGCCAGGCTGCGGATCGCCTCGATCAGGCGGCGGCCTTTCGTTTCGTCCAGTCTCGCCGCAAAGCTGCGGTCGATCTTGACCATGTCCAGCGGCAATTGATGGAGCGATGAGAGGCTGGAGTAGCCGGTGCCGAAATCGTCCAGCGCAATGCGCACGCCGTTGCGACGCAGGCGCTTCAGGGCGCTGCGGGCATTGTCGAGTTCGGTGATCAGTGAGCTTTCGGTGATCTCGAACAGCAGGCGGCGCGGGGAATGGGTCATTGCCCTGATCCGCTCCAGCAGGGCGTCGATGGTTTCCGCATCGCCGACGTCCTTGCCTGAAAGATTGAACGTAAGCCCCATGTCTTCGGGGATCCGATCGAGCGAGGCGAGCGCCTTGTCGAAGAGGGCGAGCGTCACCTGCCGTGCACGACCGACGCGCTCGGCCGAAGCGATCAGCATTTCGGGCGGCACCCGGCCGATGGTCGGAGAATTCCACCGCGCAAGGCATTCGACGCCTTTGGGAATCATCGTTTCGGTGTTGATGATCGGTTGGAAGACGACGGACAACTCGCTCAGGAGATCGGCGGCCTGCAACGCGGAATCGAGGGCCTGTTCAGACCGGACCAGTTTTTCCAGTTCCGACGTGAAGCGCACGCACTGCCCGCGCTTGTTCTTCTTGGCGTGATAGAGCGCGAAGTCGGCGTGGTCGTAAAGGATGCTCGCGGATTTGGCCGCTGCCGGATAGGGGGCGATACCGGCGGAACATCCGACGGAGACGATCACGTCGCCCAGTCTGGCAGGCTGCCGGATTGCGGTGAACAGCGCATGGGTGACGGCCTCGGCCTGTTCGAGCCCACCGGCCGAGATGATACCGAATTCGTCGCCCCCCAATCGGGCAATGACGACATCGGCCGGGCACAGCGTCATCATCCGCTCGCCCAGAAGCTGCAGCAGCCGGTCGCCTTGCCCATGGCCGTGAGTATCGTTGATCGGCTTGAAACGGTCGAGGTCGATGAGCCCGACACAAAACCGGTCCTGCGGCTGCGCGCATTCCAGCAGCCCTTCCAGCGTCGCGAAGAAATAGCGGCGGTTGGGCAGTCCGGTGAGGGCATCGGTCATGGCCAGCCGGGCATTTTCCTCGCCAAGGGCCTGTGCCTGGCGCCTCTCGCTGCTGAGGTCCCTTTGCGTGCTTTCCAGATGGACGAAGGAAGCATAGGAATCACGCAGGATTTTCAGCACGACCAGGGACACCAGCGCGATATTGACGGCGATGGCAACCATCACCGCGCTGCCTGACAGCCAACTGTAGACCAGAAAGCTGCCCAGTACGGAGACATTCAGCAATGTCGCCGCCATCGGCAGGAAGCTCAGGCAAAAGGTGCAGCCCAGCACGGTTATGGCGATGAAGATCGCGAAGTGGCCGCGCTCGTAAGGACCGCCGTACTGGACCAGGACCGTCGCCCAGGCAAGGCAGGCCATGGCCAGCAGCAGGGATATGAAGAGGGTTGCCCGCAGGCGTTGCCGTGCGCGCTCGGGATCCAGATCGCTTGCCGACAGCGGGCGCATCCAGGTGAGCATGCGGATGATGCTGAATGCGACAAGCCCTGCCGGAACCGAGAGCGTCAGGTACTCGGGCGCGAGGTCGCGATGCGTGAAGGCGAAAATGGCGGAGTTGACGGCGACAAGGCCATACAACGGCGGAACCTGTTCGCGCAGGCGAAGATACTGCGCCACCGGCAGGGGATGTTGCCCTGGCCTGTAAGATCGGGGCTTTGTGCGCGTTTCGTCTGACAACTGATTAGGCTCCTGACGAATTCAGGTATCGAATAATGGTTTACGTTTGGTACATGCGATACGCGCGCCAGGACGGATGACCCTGAACGGGTTCTGGTGAGGCCTTCCTTCGGCCCGGCACTCCATCTAAGGGACCGGGCGTGACCAGTCTGCCGATCCATGCTGTCCTGCCGGACCTTCTTCAGGCTCTGAGCGAGCGCACCGCCTGTGTGCTGATCGCTCCGCCCGGCGCCGGCAAGACGACGGCCGTAGCGCCCGCCCTTCTGGGCGAATCCTGGTGCGACGGCACGATCATCCTGCTTTCGCCACGCCGCGTGGCGGCGCGCGCCGCTGCAGAGCGCATGGCCGACATGCTCGGCGAGAAGGCGGGTGAGACGATCGGTTACGTGACGCGCCTCGATACGAAGCGCTCCGGCAAGACGCGCGTCCTGGTGATGACCGAGGCGATCTTCGTTTCCTCGATCCTTTCCGACCCGGAACTGCCTGGGGTTAGCGCCGTCCTGTTCGACGAGGCGCACGAACGTCATCTCGACAGCGATCTCGGCCTAGCACTCGCGCTCGAGACCCGCGAAGTGCTGCGCGACGACCTGCGCGTGGTGGTCATGTCGGCGACGATCGACGGCACGCGGTTTGCGCGATTGCTCGGCAACGATGCGCCGGTGATCGAAAGCGAGGGCAAGTCGTGGCCTCTCGCGATCCGCTGGCTGGGCGCTTCGCCCGACCTGCGGATCGAGGACGCAGCGACATCGGCGATCCTGACTGCATGGCGCGAGGAGGAGGGTGACATCCTTGCGTTCCTCCCCGGCGTGCGCGAGATCGATCGGGCAGCAGAACGTCTCGCGGAGAAGCTGCCTGCCGCACTCGTTCTCCCTCTGCACGGGCAATGCGAGCCTGCCGCGCAGCGCGCTGCCATTCGCCGCGATCCGCAGGGGCGCCGCCGTGTCGTGCTATCGACCGCGATTGCCGAGACCTCGCTCACGCTCGACGGCGTTTCGATAGTGGTCGACTGCGGCCTGTCCCGCCGTGCGGAATTCGACAAGGCTGCGGGTGTGACCCGGCTCGTGACGCATCGGGCGAGCCGGGCTTCGGCGGCCCAGCGCGCTGGCCGTGCGGCGCGTCAGCAGCCCGGAACCGCCTATCGCCTTTGGGAAGAAGCAGGCCACGCGGGCCGTCCGGAATTCGATCCGCCGGAAATGCTGACCAGCGATCTGGCGCCGCTGACGCTTTCGCTGGCGCAGTGGGGAGCGGGCGATCCGGCGGCCATGGCCTGGCTCGATCCTCCTCCGGCCGCGGCGCTCGATGCCGCGCGCAGCCAGCTTGCCGCTCTCGGGGCGCTTGATGGGGAAGGGCGGATCACTCCTTTCGGCCGCGACATGGCCAGCCTGCCGCTCGACCCGGCTCAGGCGGCCATGGTTCTGGGTGCAGGGGCGTTCGGCGCAGAGACGGTGGCGGCCCGGCTCGCCTTGCTCCTGCAGGAGCGCGGTCTCGGCGGCCGCAGCGAGGACCTGGCACAACGACTTGCGCGATGGGAGGCAGACCGCTCGCCGCGCGCACAAGCCTCTCGCAAGCTGGCCGATGGCTGGGCCCGCCGCGCTTCGGCGCTGATCGAGGCACGGCCCGAAGGCATGGATGTAGACAAGACAGGCGCGGATGTGCCGGTCGGCGTGCTTCTTGCGCTGGGACGGCCCGACATGGTCGCGCGCCGCCGCGATGCATCGGGCGAGACCTGGCTGTCCGCAGGCGGCAGGGGCTACATCCTCGACCCGACATCGCCGCTCGCCTCGCGAGACTGGATGGTGATCGGCGATGCTCAGGGGCAGGCGAAAGGTGCGCGCATCCTGTCCGGAGCTTCGCTCGAAGCGTCCGAAGTAGATGCCTGGCTGACAGAACGGATCGAGCGGCGTTCGATCTTGCGCTGGAACGATGCCGAGGGCCGGGTGGAAGCCCGGCAGGAGCGGCGGATTGGCGCGATCACTCTCGCAAGTGGCCCCGATCCGTCCCCCGATCCCGATGCCATTGCGGCATTCCTGCTCGATCGCGTGCGCGACAAGGGGCTGGCTCTGGTTCCGTTCGGCAAGAGCAGCCAGTCGCTGCTGCGTCGCGCCCGTTTCGCCGGGCTGAAGGCGCTGGGCGAAGAGGCGATGCTTGCCGACCTCGAGACATGGCTTGGGCCTCTGGTCGTTCGTCGTCTCGACTCTATAGACAAGGGCGCCCTGCACTCGGCCTTGCTGGGTCGCCTGACCTGGGATGACCAGCAGGTGCTCGAAAGGCTGGCCCCGGCAGAGTTTCGCAGTCCCGCCGGTTCGAGCCACGCGATCGACTACGAGGACGAGGGCGGGCCGAGCGTTGAAGTGCGCGTGCAGGGACTGTTCGGTCTCGATAGCCATCCGACTTTCGGTCAGCCGCCGCAGCCCCTGTTGCTCAAGCTGACTTCGCCTGCCGGTCGCCCCATCCAGACCACGCGCGATCTTCCCGGCTTCTGGCGTGGATCGTGGCGCGACGTGCAGCGCGACATGAAGGGTCGCTATCCCAAGCATCGCTGGCCGGATGAGCCCTGGGCCGAAGACCCCAGTCTCAAGACCCGCAATGCCTTCGAGGCTTCGCGCCGACGCTGAGATTCGTACGCGGTGTTCGCGCGATCACGCCCACAATCTCCCGGGACAATTGCCTGAGGTGTGATTCCGGCTTGATTTCCGGCGCGATTCGGAGGCAAAGCGAGCGCCATGAGTGCACGTATCTATCAGCGCCCGAAAAATGCCATGCAGTCCGGCAAGGCACTGCTGGATCAGTGGATCCTCGATTTCGTTCCGGCCGAGGCAAAGAAGCCCGATCCCCTGATGGGTTGGGCCGGTTCCGGTGACATGAATCAGCAGGTCCAGCTCAAGTTCCCCACTTGTGAGGAAGCCAAGAGCTACGCCGATCGGTACGGCATCGACGCGGTGGTCCATTCCACCCCGCCGCGCCGCCTGAAGATTCAGGCCTACGCCGACAATTTCCGTTGATCTGAAATAGTTGCAACCGGGTCTTGCAATCCGGACAAACGCCAGCCATATGGCGCTCCGGGAGTCGGGTGGACGTTTGCGTTCGCGAACCTGGTCAGGTCCGGAAGGAAGCAGCCAAAACGGATTGCGACGGGTCGCTCGGCTCCTTTACCCCACATCGTCGCCTCCCCTTACGCGCTTCAAGCTGCGGGGAAATGCGCCTTCCAAGCGCACCGGCAACTTGGCCGGGGACAGACTGTGGAGCTTTCTCCTTTCCCCCTGACAACCGGCTCTCCAGCGCCTAGTTTGGATGGTGATGGACGATTCACGCGACATGTTCGGCGATGCGCCCCCCTGGCTCAATGAGGAAGAGGAGGAGACTCCCCCTTCGGCGGCCGAGCTGGAAGCGGCGGGGCAAGCCTCTATGTTCGGCGATCCCGAACCGGCATCGCCCCCGCCTTCGGCATCGCCTTCGCCGACCGCTGCCGAAGTGCCGGCGCCAGAACCCGAATCGCAGGCGCTGTTCGAACCCGTAGCTGAGCCTGCACCTGCGCCCGAAGTCGCCGCTCCCGAGCCGAAAGCACAGGCACCTGAACTCGCGCCCAAGCCCGCACCGGCAAGCCCGCCTGCCGGAACTTCCGCGCAGCCCTATCGCGTGCTGGCCCGCAAGTACCGTCCGCAGACGTTCGACGAACTGATCGGGCAGGAGGCGATGGTCCAAACCCTCGCCAATGCGATCAAGCGCGACCGGCTGGCCCATGCCTTCCTGATGACCGGCGTGCGCGGTGTCGGCAAGACCTCGACCGCGCGGCTCATCGCCAAGGCGCTCAACTGCATCGGCCCGGACGGGCAGGGCGGTCCGACGATCAATCCCTGCGGTCAGTGCGAACCGTGCGTGGCAATCGCCGAAGGGCGCCATATCGACGTGATCGAGATGGACGCCGCCTCGCACACCGGTGTCGACGACGTGCGCGAAATCATCGAGGCGGTGCGCTACGCGGCCGTTTCCGCGCGCTACAAGATCTACATCATCGACGAAGTCCACATGCTGTCGCGCAATGCATTCAATGCCTTGCTCAAGACGCTTGAGGAGCCGCCGGCCCACGTGAAGTTTCTCTTCGCGACCACGGAAGTGGACAAGCTGCCGGTCACGGTCCTTTCGCGCTGCCAGCGATTCGACTTGCGCCGCATTCCGACGCCGATGCTCGCGGAGCACTTCGCCAACGTCTGCGGCAAGGAAGGCGTGGAGGCCGAGGAAGAAGCCCTGTCGATGGTGGCCGCCGCTGCCGAAGGGTCGGTGCGCGACGGCCTCTCGATTCTCGACCAGGCCATCGCCCATGCCGATCTCGACGGCGAGGGGCAGGTGCGGGCCGAGAAGGTCCGCGACATGCTGGGCCTTTCCGACAAGTCGGTGCAGCGCAAGCTGCTGGGCGCGATCCTGGACGGCGAGGGCGCGGCTCTGCTGGAGCTGATCGCAAGGCAATTCTCGCTGGGGATCGAGCCGATCGCGATGATGCGGGGCCTCATGGACCTCACCCATCGCATCGCTGTCGCCCAGGTGGCCGGTGAGGTGGTCGATGCCCATGCCGCCGAGGAACGCGACGCGATCGAGGCCTGGGCCAAGGCGCTCAAGGCAGGGCAGGTTCACCGTCTCTGGCAGCTCATGCTCAAGGGGCATGACGAAGTGAAGTCGGCGCCCGATCCGCTGGTGGCGGCGCAAATGGCACTGCTGCGGATCATGCATGCCTCGGACATGCCCGACCCCGGCTCGCTGGTGCGCAAGCTGGAAGAGATTGCAGCGCGTGCGCCGGCAGTGGCGCCTGTTGCTGGCGAAGGCGGATCGAGCGCGGGCGGCCCGGCCGCAAGCGCAACGGCTCCTGCTGCCATCGCGCCGCGCTGGGAAGCGCTGGTCGACGATGTCGAGCACATGGGCGAACTTTCTATCGCCAACACCATGCGCATGCAGGTCCGCGTCGTCGAGCTGGGACCGGGACTTTTGCGCTATTCGCAGCCGCCCGGCTTTAGCGAGGATATTGCCGGTCTCATGCGCGGGGCGCTGGCCAAGGCGACCGGCGAACGCTGGCAGGTCGAGAAAGTGGAAGGCCAGGGCGCGCCGACGATCGTAGAGCAGGCCGAGACGCAGCGGGCAGCCGAAGGCGAAGCCGTACGCAATGCCCCGCTCGTGGCTGCTACGATAGCTGCCTTTCCCGACGCCGAATTGATACAGGATGACCGTCCGGCCGCGATTGGCGGCGGCGGTCGACAGTGGAGACGTTGAGATGAAGTCCATGGAAGAGATGATCCAGGCTGCCCAGCAGGCTGCCGAGACCATCCAGAAGCAGATGAACGAGACCCAGGCGAAGCTGGATCAGATGGAAGTCGAAGGTCTTTCCGGCGGCGGTCTCGTCAAGATCCGTTGCTCGGCCAAGGGGCGCGTCATCGGCGTCTCGATCGACGACAGCCTGATGCAGCCGACCGAAAAGCAGATGCTCGAGGACTTGATCGCCGCCGCTTACAACGACGCGCGCGTCAAGGCGGACTCGGTTGCGAACGAGGAACTGGCCAAGGCGCAGCAGGGCATGGGCCTGCCGCCTGGTTTCAAGATGCCGTTCTGAAGCGAATGAGAATTCGGCTGCGAAATGCCCTCCTTCGGGAGGCGTTTCGTCATGCATTGCAGAGCCCCGGCGCCAATCGCGCCGGGGTTTTGCTTATAGGGATAATTGCTTGGGAGAATGCCAGCACTTCCACAGTCTTTGGTAATCTATGCATTGCGTAGTGGACAGAACTCCCCATATCGTCCCGGATTGACGGGAGGTCTGACCGAGATCGTCCCGCTCGCGATGAAATGGATATGACTGTGAACCTGCTTCCACTCCTTCCCCTGCGTGACATCGTCGTCTTCCCCGGCATGGTTGTGCCGCTTTTCGTCGGTCGCGAGAAATCCGTGGCCGCGCTGGAAGCAGCCATGGCCGGCGAGAAGGACATCTTCCTGCTCGCGCAGCTCGACCCCGGCTGCGACGATCCCGATCGCGACGATCTCTATGACACCGGCGTGATCGCCAGCGTGCTGCAGCTGCTCAAGCTGCCGGACGGAACCGTGCGCGTGCTCGTCGAAGGACAGGAGCGCGCCCGCATTGAATCGCTGCGTGCCGAAGAGACCGCCGAAGGCGAAATGCTTGTTGCAGAGGTCGAGAAGATCGAGGCCAGCGAGTCCGAGGGCACCGAAGTCGAAGCGATGATGCGCTCGGTGGTGGAGCAGTTCAACGAGTACGCCAAGCTCAACAAGAAGCTCTCGCAGGACGCGGGCGACCAGTTCGGCGAGATCGACGATGCAGGCAAGCTGGCCGACACCGTCGCCGCCCAGCTGTCGGCGAAGGTTTCGGACAAGCAGGCCGTGCTCTCCGAGGCCGATCCGCTCAAGCGCCTCGAGATGGTCTATTCCTTCATGGAAGGCGAACTTGGCGTCCTGCAGGTCGAGCGCAAGATCCGTGGCCGCGTGAAGCGGCAGATGGAGAAGACGCAGCGCGAGTACTACCTCAACGAACAGCTCAAGGCGATCCAGTCCGAGCTGGGTGGCGGCGACGGCGAGGAAGCCAACGAACTGCAGGAACTGCAGGACAGGATCGAGAAGACCAAGCTGTCCAAGGAAGCGCGCGAAAAGGCGATGGGCGAGCTCAAGAAGCTCAAGTCCATGCAGCCGATGAGCGCCGAGGCGACGGTCATCCGCAATTACCTCGATGTCCTGCTCGGCCTGCCCTGGGGCAAGAAAGCGAAGCTCAAGCGCGACATTTCCGAGGCCCAGACGATCCTCGATGCCGATCACTACGCGCTCGACAAGGTCAAGGACCGTATCATCGAGTATCTCGCCGTTCAGGCGCGCACCAACAAGCTCAAGGGGCCGATCCTGTGCCTCGTGGGGCCTCCGGGCGTCGGCAAGACCTCGCTCGGAAAGTCGATTGCCAAGGCGACCGGGCGCGAGTTCATCCGTCAGTCGCTGGGCGGCGTTCGCGACGAGGCAGAGATTCGCGGTCACCGCCGCACCTACATCGGCTCGCTGCCGGGCAAGATCATTACCAACCTCAAGAAGGCCGGCAAGTCGAACCCGCTGTTCCTGCTCGACGAGATCGACAAGCTGGGTCAGGACTTCCGCGGCGATCCTGCCTCGGCCCTGCTCGAAGTGCTCGATCCCGAACAGAACGCCAAGTTCCAGGATCACTACCTTGAACTGGACTTCGACCTGTCGGACGTGATGTTCGTGTGCACCGCGAACAGCCTCAACCTGCCGCAGGCGCTGCTCGACCGCATGGAGATCATCCGCCTCGAAGGTTACACCGAGGACGAGAAGGTCGAGATCGCCGAGCGTCACCTGATCCGCAAGCAGGTGGAAGTCCACGGCCTCAAGGACGAGGAATTCACGCTGACCCAGGAAGGCCTGCGTGACCTGATCCGCTACTACACCCGTGAGGCGGGCGTGCGCACGCTGGAGCGCGAGATTGCGCGTCTTGCACGCAAGTCGCTGCGCCAGATCCTCGAAGGCAAGGCCAAGAGCGTGACGATCACGCCTGAAAACCTTGCCGACTATGCCGGCGTGCGCAAGTTCCGCCACGGCGTGGGCGAGGAAGAGAATCAGGTCGGCGCCGTCACCGGCCTCGCCTGGACCGAAGTCGGCGGCGAACTGCTGACGATCGAAAGCGTCACCGTCCCGGGCAAGGGCGCCATCAAGGCGACCGGCAAGCTGGGCGAAGTGATGAACGAATCGATCCAGACGGCCTTCAGCTTCGTGAAGGCACGTTCGCCCGCCTACGGCATCAAGCCGTCGGTCTTCCAGAAGAAGGACATCCACATCCACCTTCCCGAAGGTGCGGTGCCCAAGGACGGTCCTTCGGCCGGCATCGGGATGGTCACGTCGATCGTCTCGACCCTGACCGGGGTGCCGGTGCGCAAGGATATCGCCATGACCGGCGAAGTTACCCTGCGCGGCCGCGTCCTGCCGATCGGTGGCCTCAAGGAAAAGCTCCTGGCGGCGCTGCGCGGCGGAATTACCACCGTTCTGATCCCGGAAGAGAACCGCAAGGATCTCGCCGAAATCCCTGAGAACGTGAAGGAAGACCTGGAAATCATCCCGGTCTCTCATGTGGATGAAGTGCTCTCGCAAGCGCTTACGGAGGCGCTGGAAGAAATCGAGTGGACCGAGGCCGACGAATTGGCCGCGGCCCCCGCGCACAGCTCCTCTCCGTCGGCAACCGCACACTGAAGTTGAAACGGGCGCCTGCAAGTCCGGAAGGGAAGGCAGGCACCCGTCGGTAACTTTCAGTCCCGTTTGCCTGCCTGAAAGAAATGCCAGTGCGCTGCGGCCTTGTGTCGCGCGCGGACTGGCGCTAACGCGCCGCCTTCGTGCACGCACGAACGCCGGGCGCGAATTGAAACTGGAAAGGTCTTGAAATGGGTTACCGGGTAGCCGTTGTCGGTGCGACCGGAAATGTCGGCCGCGAAATGCTCAACATCCTCGCCGAGCGCGAGTTTCCCTGCGACGAGATCGCAGCGGTTGCTTCGCCGCGCTCCACCGGCATGGAGATTGAATTTGGCGAGACCGGCAAAAAACTCAAAGTAAAGAACATCGAGCACTTCGATTTCACCGGTTGGGACATTGCGCTCTTCGCCGCGGGATCGGGGCCGACCAAGATCTATGCGCCCAAGGCTGCCAGCCAGGGCTGCGTCGTGATCGACAACTCGTCGCTCTATCGCATGGAGCCCGACGTTCCGCTGATCGTGCCTGAAGTGAACCCGGACGCCATCGACGGCTACACCAAGCGCAACATCATCGCGAACCCGAACTGCTCGACTGCGCAGATGGTTGTCGCGCTCAAGCCGCTTCACGATGCCGCCAAGATCAAGCGCGTCGTCGTCTCGACCTACCAGTCGGTTTCCGGCGCGGGCAAGGCGGGCATGGACGAGCTGTTCGAGCAGAGCCGTGCGATCTTCGTGGGCGACCAGGTCGAACCCAAGAAGTTCACCAAGCAGATCGCCTTCAACGTGATCCCGCACATCGACGTCTTCCTCGACGACGGCTCCACCAAGGAAGAGTGGAAGATGGTCGTCGAGACCAAGAAGATCCTCGATCCGGCGGTGAAGGTTCAGGCCACCTGCGTGCGCGTGCCGGTCTTCGTCGGTCACGCCGAATCGATCGCGCTCGAATTCGAGAACGAGATTTCGGCCGAGCAGGCCCAGAACATCCTGCGCGAAGCGCCGGGCATCATGCTCGTCGACAAGCGTGAAGACGGTGGATACGTCTCGCCGATCGAATGCGTCGGCGACAGCGCGACCTACATCAGCCGCGTCCGCGAAGACCCGACGGTCGAGAACGGTCTGGCCCTGTGGTGCGTTTCGGACAACCTGCGCAAGGGCGCAGCCCTGAACGCAGTTCAGATCGCCGAGCTGCTTGGCCGCCGTCATCTGAAAAAGGGCTGAGTTATGATAGGTTTCCTTCCATGGACCCGAAGGAAACCTATTCGCCACTGAATTGCCCCAAGCCTGTCGCCGAGGGCATCTGGATTTTTGACGGCCCGATGATCCGCATGGATCTCGGGCCGTTCAAGATTCCGTTCCCCACGCGCATGACGGTCGTGCGGCTGGGCGATGGAACCTTGTGGATACATTCACCGATTGCGCCGGACGAGGACCTGTTTTCGGCCGTCGATGCCCTGGGGTCGGTGCGACACGTGATTGCGCCGAATTCCATCCATTATTGGTACATGGCCGACTGGCTCGAGCGCTATCCCGGTGCCCGCAGCTATGCCGTCCCCGATCTGGCCACAACGGCCAAGCGCCCCTTCCGGATCGATCATCCGCTGATGGATGGTGCGCGTTTCGCATGGGAAAGCGAAATCGACTGGATCCTGGTGCCGGGCACAAAGGTTAGCGAAGCCGTGTTCCATGTCCCTTCCGCAAGGACGGTGATCCTTGTCGACCTGATCGAGAATTTCGAGGCGACAAAGCTCTCCAGCCCCTTGATGCGCTTCATGCTGAAGCTCGTCGGCGGCCTCGATCCCAATGGCATGGCGCCACTCGACCTGCGCATGACATTCCGGCCCAAGCGCAAGCAGGTGCGAGAGCGGTTGCAGGGCGTGGTGGATTGGCAGCCCGAGAAAGTGATCATGGCCCATGGCCGCATCTACGATCGGGACGGCGCCCAGGAACTGCGCCGCGCCTTTCGATGGGCGATCTGAAAAAGCCTCAGGGGCTCCCCGATTTGATCTTGCGCATGGCGACCGATGCCTTCGGCGGCAAGGATGCAAATCGAAAGGGGCCCGATGATGTCGAAGAGCAATTTCAAGGACTGGCCGAACATGGCCAAAAATCTCAATCCGGCGGTAGGTGAACTCAGGCGCGCGGCGCCAGGACCGATGCAGGCCTTCGCGGACATGGGCAAGGCGGCGCTTCAGCCGGGAGCTCTCGATACAAAGACCAAGGAACTGATTGCCCTGGCGATCTCGGTCGCGGTGCGCTGCGATCCTTGCGTGACCTACCATGCGTCTGCGGCGCAGCGCGCGGGCGCCGGGCGCGATGAAGTGGCCGAGGCGATGGGGCTGGCTGTCTATATGGGGGCGGGTCCTTCCGCGATGTATGCCGCGCAGGCGCTCGAGGCTTTCGACCAATGGCAGGAAAAGGCAGAGGGCTGACCCTTTTGCGCGCGGGGCGACTGGTCTAGCTTCAGGGCATGACCAGAACCATGACCGGCGGCTGCCAGTGCGGTCGCATTCGCTATTCCGCGCAGATCGAGAACGACGAGGCATACCTGTGCCATTGCCGCATGTGCCAGAAGGCGACCGGCGGGTTTGCCGCTGCCTTCGTGCAACTGGCGACGGCCGGTGTCGTCTGGGATCATGAGCCGGAGTGGTACGCCAGTTCCCCGGTGGCACGGCGCCCGTTCTGTTCGCATTGCGGCACGCCGCTGGGCTTCGACTTCATCGAATCGAGCGGGAACATGGACCTGACGCTGGGCAGCTTCGACGAGCCGGGATATTTCCGTCCGGTCGCTCATGCCGGCTGCGAAAGCTTGCATGAAAGCTGGCTCGATACCAAGGACCTGCCACGGCATTACAGCGCGACGACGGAAAGCGTCGCGTCGCGCTGGAAGGCCGCAGGTCTGGAGGTTCCCGAGTGAGCGAATTGCGCAAGGATTACATCGAAGGTTTCGGCGGCACGCGTCTGGCGGTTCATACCATCGGGCAGGGGCGCCCGCTGGTGCTGGTCCACGGCCTGTTCTCCAGTGCCGAGGTCAACTGGATCAAGTACGGCAATGCGCAAATCCTCGCCGATGCCGGCTTTGAGGTAATCATGCCCGACCTGCGCGCGCACGGCGAAAGCGAGGCACCGCACGATCCGCAGGCCTATCCCGAAGACGTACTGGTCGAGGACCTGACGCTGCTGGTCGCCGAACTCGGCCTGTCGGACTACGACCTTGGCGGCTTCTCGCTCGGCGCGCGCACTTCGGTGCGCGGCGTGCTGGCGGGTCTTTCGCCGCGCAATCTGATCCTTGGCGGCATGGGCCTGTCCGGATTGTCGGGTTGGGCGCGGCGCAGCGCGCATTTCGTCGATGCCATCGACCGTTTCGGTTCGATCGAGCGGGGAGACCCGGCCTTTATCGCGCAGGCCTTCATGAAGTCGATGAAGATCGACCGGATCGCCGCGCGTCTGTTGCTCGGATCGGTCGACGATACTTCTGCCGATGCGATCGCCCGGATCACGATGCCCACGCTGTGCGTATGCGGAAAGGACGACGGCGACAACGGATCGGCGCAGGAACTGGCCGAGGCGCTGCCGCAGGGGCGCTATGTCGAGATGCCGGGCAATCACATGTCCTCGGTCACCTTCAAGGACATGGGCCGCGCCATGGCTGAATTCCTCGCCGCGTGAGCACGCCTGTCCTGACCCGCTAGGCCAATTCTGGGGGTGATTTTCCTGCTCGGTTGAACTTGTGTCGGGCGCGGCTAGTCTTGCCCCATCGCAAAATACCGAGAGGCAAAATCCCCCCATGAAATTTGCATCTACCGCATTGGCTGCGCTGGCCGTCAGTCTGGCCGTTCCGGCCGTGGCAAAGGACGCTGCAGCCGATTATCCGATGACGCCCGATGGCGCCGCCCGGTTCGTCGCGGCTGCCGAAAAGGACCTGTTCGACGCTTCGGTCGACAATGCCCGAATCAACTGGGTCAATTATACCTACATCACCGAGGATACCGACGCGCTCGTTGCCCAGTCGAACGCGGCGATCACCGAAAAGCAGGTCGATTATGCGGTCGAGGCTGCGAAGTACGCCAGGGTGCAGGGTCTCGACGCCGATGTCGCGCGCAAGCTGGGCGTCCTGCGCCAGGGCATTGTCCTGCCCGCACCGACCACGCCGGGCGCTGCCGACGAACTGAGCGCGATAACCACGCGCCTGTCCTCGACTTACGGCAAGGGGAAGGGCGCGCTCGACGGCAAGCCGATCAACGGTTCGGACATCGAGGCCGAGATGGGCAACCTCGACCATACCCCGGCCGAATATGCCGAGATGTGGGAGAGCTGGCACGACAATGTCGGCAAGCCGATGAAGGACGACTACGCGAAGATGGTGACCATCGCCAACGAAGGGGCGAAGGAGCTTGGCTATTCCGACGTCGGCGCGATGTGGCGTTCGGGCTACGACATGACGCCGCAGCAGTTTTCGGCCGAAACCGAACGGCTGTGGCAGGAAGTGAAGCCGCTTTACCTCGCGTTGCACACTTACGTGCGCCACAGGCTCAACGCCAAGTACGGCGACCGGGTCCAGCCCGACACCGGGCCGATCCGTGCCGACCTGCTGGGCAACATGTGGGCGCAGGAATGGGGCAACATCTATCCGCTGGTGGCACCGCAGGGCGCAGGCGACCTGGGCTACGACATCGGCGACCTGCTCAAGGCCAAGGGCAAGACTCCGCTCGACATGGTGAAGACGGGAGAGGGCTTCTATTCCTCGCTCGGCTTTGCGCCGCTGCCGGACACGTTCTGGACCCGCTCGATGATCACCAAGCCGCGCGACCGCGAAGTGATCTGCCACGCTTCGGCATGGGACGTCGACAACAAGGACGACATCCGCATCAAGATGTGCACCAAGGTGAACTCGGACGACTTCGTCACGATCCACCACGAACTGGGGCACAATTACTACCAGCGGGCCTATAACAAGCAGCCCTATCTCTACCTCAACGGCGCCAACGACGGCTTCCACGAGGCAATCGGAGACTTCATCGCGCTCTCGATCACGCCGCAGTACCTCGTCGACATCGGCCTGCTCGACAAGAGCAAGGTCCCGAGTGCGGACAAGGACATCGGCCTGTTGCTGCGTCAGGCGATGGACAAGGTGGCCTTCCTGCCCTTCGGCCTGCTGATCGACCGCTGGCGCTGGGGCGTCTTCGACGGTTCGATCCGGCCCGCAGATTACAACAAGGCATGGACCGACATGCGGCTCGAGTATCAGGGTATCAAGCCGCCTGTGGATCGCCCAGCCGATGCCTTCGATCCCGGCGCGAAGTACCATATCCCGGGCAATACGCCCTACACGCGTTACTTCCTTGCCCGCATCCTCCAGTTCCAGTTCTATCAGGCGGCGTGCCAGCAGGCAGGCTGGAAGGGGCCGCTGCATCGCTGCAGCTTCTACGGCAACAAGAAGGTTGGCGAGAACCTCGACCGCATGCTGGAGATGGGCATGTCCAAGCCCTGGCCCGAGGCGCTCAAGGCTTTCACCGGTTCGAGCAAGATGAGCGCGAAGCCGATGCTTGAGTATTTCGCTCCGCTCAAGAAGTGGCTGGACGAGCAGAACAAGGGCCAGAAGCAGGGTTGGTAAGTTCTGAGCCGCTCCGACAGCATTGCTGCCGGGGCGGCATTCCCCATGATCCGGATCAGCGGAATGGCGGTTCGTTAAAGGCGCGCAACTTGCGGCTGTGAAGGCGGTCGCCTTCCGAGCGCAGCAGGTCGCAGGCCTCAAGGCCGATCTTGAGGTGACCGGCGATGGCTTCCTCGTAGAAGCGGTTGGCCTGTCCCGGCAGTTTCAGTTCGCCGTGCAACGGCTTGTCGGACACGCACAGCAACGTGCCGTAAGGGACGCGGAAGCGGTAGCCTTGCGCACTGATCGTGGCGCTTTCCATGTCGATGCCGATGGCCCGCGAAAGGCTGAAACGATGCGCCGATGCGGCGTAGCGCAGTTCCCAGTTGCGATCGTCGGTCGTGACGATGGTGCCGGTGCGCATGCGCTTCTTCAGGTTCGATCCGCCTTCGCCGCTGACCGTCTCGGCTGCCGTGGCCAGCGCCTGCTGGACTTCGGCAATGGCCGGGAGGGGAATCTCGGGCGGCAGTACCGGGTCGAGCACGTGATCGTCGCGCAAGTAGGCATGGGCCAGCACGTAGTCGCCGATGCGCTGGCTTTCGCGCAGGCCGCCGCAGTGGCCGATCATCAGCCAGGCTTCGGGGCGCAGTACGGCCAGGTGGTCGGTGATCGTCTTGGCGTTCGAAGGGCCGACGCCGATGTTGACGAGCGTGATGCCCGAGCGGTCCTCGCGGATCAGGTGATAGGCCGGCATCTGGTGGCGACGCCATGCCGTGTCCGACAGGCGCTGGCGGGCATTGTCCACCGCCGCGTCAAGATAGAGCCCGCCGGCTCCCGAAAGGGCGACATAGCCGTCGCTCCCGATCATCCGACCTGCCCAGTCAACGAATTCATCGACATAGCGGTGGTAGTTGGTGAAGAGGATGAAGCGCTGGCAGTGCTCCGGGCTGGTGCCGGTATAGTGTGCCAGGCGTGCCAGGCTGAAGTCTGTGCGCAGACCGTCGAACAGCGCGAGCGGAAGCGGATCCTCGGGCGCGAAGAAGTCGATGCCGTCGGCGATCTCGTCACCGATCATCGCCAGATCGGTGCTCGGGAAGTGGCAGGCCAGTTCCTGCGGCGTGACCTGCCCGACCGACATCCCGTCGAGGACATAAGGGAAAGGGATTTCCTGTGCCGAGCGCGAGACTTCGACCTCGATCTCGTACTCGCCGTCCAGCAGTGAGAGCTGTGTCGAAAGATAGTCGCGGAACAGGTGGGGCCGGGTGATCGTGGTAACGTAAGTGCCGGGCTGTGCAAGACGGCCGAACGCCCGTGAATAGACGGCGCCGCGTTCCTTGCCGCCATAGGTGATCCGCAGTTCCGGATAGCACCATTGCCGGTCGGCACGGCGCTCCGGCGGGGGCAGGGTTCCGGTCTTGACGAAGGCTTCGATGTCGGATCGGAGGCAGGCGATGGCGGCCTCGTAAGTGCGATTCAGGTGTTCAAGGGTCTGTTTTATCTTGTCCATTGCCCAAAATTACGCCGTTGGTGTTGCAGCACAAGGGCACTTGGACAGGTCCGCCATGCGTAATGGCTGCGCGCAAAAGGAAAGGCCCCCGCTTCGTTGCCGAAGCGAGGGCCTTCAAACCTTGTGACGCGTAGTCGTCGAAGGTCAGGCTCAGGCCTGCTCTTCGCCTTCTGCCGCAGCCGCCTCTTCGGCTTCCTCGGTCACGATCTCGCCGGGCTCGGCATTCGGATCGTAAGCCTCGGTGAAGCCTGCGGTGTCCTGTTCGAACATCGCAGCCATGACGTCGACGCCCTGCGACTGCAGTTCGGCTTCGTCCGGCGAGCGGGCAACGTTCACCTTGACGTTGACAGCGACTTCCGGGTGCAGGCTGACGCGAACGTCGAAGATGCCGAGCGTCTTGATCGGGCGTTCGAGCACGATCATCTGCTTGCTGACTTCGGCGCCGTCGGCGTTGAGGGCTTCGACGATGTCACGCACCGAGACCGAACCGTAGAGCTGGCCCGAGTTCGACGAGGCGCGGATCAGGACGACCTGCTTGCCTTCGACGTTCGACGAGTGCTGTTCGGCGGCCGAACGCTTTTCGGCGTTCTCGGCTTCGATCTTCGCGCGGTTGGCTTCGAAGACCTTCTTGTTGGCGTCGTTGGCGCGCAGCGCCTTCTTGTTCGGCAGCAGGTAGTTGCGCGCGAAGCCGTCCTTGACGGAAACGACGTCGCCGATGTTGCCGAGCTTTTCGACGCGTTCGAGGAGGATGATATCCATGGGGCTAACCTCCCTTACTTGACGATGAAGGGCAGCAGGCCGATGTGCCGGGCGCGCTTGATCGCCTGGCTCAGTTCACGCTGCTTCTTGGCGGAAACCGCAGTGATGCGGCTCGGAACGATCTTGCCACGCTCGGACATGAAGCCCTGGAGCAGACGGACGTCCTTGTAATCGATCTTCGGCGCGTTCTTGCCCGAGAAGGGGCAGGACTTGCGGCGACGGAAAAATGCACGTGCCATGGATCAGTTCCCCTCGCGTTCGCGGCGGCGACGGTTGTCGCGGTCCGACTTGCGCATCATGACCGACGGACCAGCTTCATGCTCGTCGACGCGGATGGTCATGTAGCGGATGACGTCTTCGTTGATGGCGGTCTGACGCTCGAGCTCGGCGACGGTGTCGCCGTTGGCTTCGATGTTCAGCATCACGAAGTGAGCCTTGCGGTTACGCTTGATCTTGTACGCGAGGTTCTTGAGGCCCCAGGTCTCGGTCTTGGTGACCTTGCCCTGGTTCGACTCGACGATCTCGGTAGCGGCGGCGGCCAGCGCATCAACCTGCGACTGGCTGAGATCCTGGCGCGCCAGGAAAATGTGCTCGTAAAGCGGCACAGCAGCGTCCTTTATCTGTCCTAACCGATCGCTGGCTTGTCCGCGGGATTGCGGGGCCCCTCCGGCTTTCTTCAAACTTCCACGCGATCCTTGGCGGAATGGCGCGGAAGCGGGGCCCTTAGCCGATCTGCGGGCAATTGCAAGCGCAATAGGCAAAATCCGCC
Organism: Novosphingobium sp. KN65.2; assembly: GCF_001368935.1. Classification (NCBI taxonomy): domain Bacteria; kingdom Pseudomonadati; phylum Pseudomonadota; class Alphaproteobacteria; order Sphingomonadales; family Sphingomonadaceae; genus Novosphingobium; species Novosphingobium sp. KN65.2. Next base: position 13,356 of record NZ_CCBH010000192.1, on the reverse strand, counting down.
TCATCATGCCGGCGTCTTCGCGGCAATGCCGGTCGGCTCAGCTCATTGCCAGCACGAGGTTCCTGACCTGGGGATAGACCTGCCGTTCCCAGCGCGAACCGGAAAAGATGCCGTAGTGGCCGACGCCGGGCTGCAGGTGATGGCGCTTGAGGTGCGGGCGTAGGCTGGAGCACAGGAAATGCGCGGCGGCGGTCTGGCCGACGGCGCAGATGTCGTCACGCTCTCCCTCCACGGTCAGCAGGGCGGTCTTGCGGATGGCTGAACAGTCGACGAGGCGGCCGCGGTGTTCCAGTTCACCTTTCGCGAGCAGGGCTCGCTGGAAGACCTTGTCGATGGTTTCGAGATAGAATTCGGCGGTGAGATCCAGCACGGCGAGATATTCGTCGTAGAATTCGGCGATCTTGTCCGCTTCCAACTGCTCCAGGTCGGCGATGTGCTGGTAGAGCTTGCGGAACTGTCCGAAGTGGCGGTCCTGGTTCATCGCCATGAACGCCGAGAGCTGGACGAAGCCGGGATAGACCTTGCGCCCGGCACCCTTGTAGCGCCACGGGACCGGGTAGATCAGGTTGTCCTCGAACCAGGAATAGGGGTGGCCGGTCGCCAGTTCGTTGACGACCGTCGGCGATTCGCGGGTGTCGATCGGGCCGCCCATCAGCGACATCGAGCGGGGCTGGCAGGGGTCGTCGTTTTGGGCCATCACCGCCACGGCGGCGAGAACCGGGACGCAGGGCTGGCAGACGGCAAGGACATGCGCGCCCTGGCCCAGTTCCTGAAGGAAGCGAATCACGTAGTCGACATATTCGTCGAAGCCGAACGCGCCATCGCTTACCGGAACGTCGCGGGCATTCTTCCAGTCGGTGATGTAGACGTCGTGATCGCGCAGCAGGGTTTCGATCGTGCTGCGCAGAAGCGTAGCGAAGTGGCCGGACAGCGGCGCGACGACGAGGATCTTGGGTTGCGGCGCGACGACTTCGTCCTTGGCGAAGTGCAGCAGGTTTCCGAAGGGCAAGTCCAGAGCCACTTCCTCGCGCACGGACACCTCGCGATTGCCGGAGATAATTCGGCTGATGCCGTAAGGCGGTCGATGATGGGTAATCGCGGTCGTGTTGAACACTTCCGCAAGTGCGAAGAGGCGCCGCGTCATCGGTTCGGCTGACGCATGTCCGAGGAACCTGTTGCGGAAGCTGGTGGCCAGCAGCGAACCCATGCGCGCCGGTGCAAGAATGTCGCAATACGCCTGGTAAGCATGGTAAAGCATTGCTTGCGTCTACCCCCTTTAGCGATGCCCGGACCCTTTCTGGCTCCGGAATCGCATTCGCGCTGGATTCATGCTGCGCTGCATCATAAACATATGCAAGCGAAAGCAGGCATTGGAGGCGGCGACCATGAACGAGACAGCCCCGACGACAGCGAAACTCACTATCTCCAGCAAGACCTATTCGGCATGGTCGTTGCGCGGTTGGCTTCTTTGCCGACTGGCCGGTCTGGAGGTGGAGGAACGCAAGGTCGCAAACGATGCGGCGAACCGCGCGGAACTGCTGCTTCTGTCACCCTCGGTGCTGGTGCCCCGGCTCAATTACAATGGTGCAAGTGTCTGGGATACCCTGGCAATTGCCGAGTTCCTGAACGAGCAGTTCCCCGACGCGGGGCTCTTGCCGGAGGACCCGATCGCAAGAGCCCTGTGTCGCTCGATCTCGGGTGAAATCCATTCGGGGTTCAGCAATCTTCGCTCTGCCTTGCCGATGAACCTGAAGGTCAGGCACGAGAGCTTCCCGGTGTTTTCGGGGGCGAGGCCGGACATCGAGCGAATCGAATCGATCTGGCTGGATTGCCTAGAACGTTTCGGCGGTCCGTTCCTGTTCGGCGAGCATCCGACCATGGCCGATGCGATGTACGCGCCCGTCGCGACACGCTTCATCACTTATGCCGTCCCGCTCGCGCCCGAGTGCGAGGCTTACTGCCGCACGATCGCGGAGTGGGCGCCCATGCAGGAATGGATCGCGGCAGCGAAGGCCGAGCCGGAGGAAATGGAAGAACTCGAAGTCGAGTTCTGAGGCCGCAGGCAGTACGCGCGGATTGCACCGGCACTGCGCCCTTCAAATGCCAATTGGCCCGACGGACGTCATTTCCGCCGGGCCTCTTGGGGACCGTGAATATGGTCTTGTTCTTAGCCCTTGAGCAGCGACATCACGCTCTGCTGGGCCTGGTTGGCCTGGGCGATCATCGCGGTCGAAGCCTGCGAGAGGATCTGCGCCTTGGCCATCGCGGTGGTTTCGGCCGAGTAGTCGGCGTCTTCGATCCGCGAACGGGCGTCGGAGAGGTTGGTGACGTTGGCGGTCATCGTGTTGACAGCCGATTCAAGGCGGTTCTGCGAGGCACCGAGGTTGGCGCGGTAGGTCGAGACTTCGTCCATCGCGGTGTCGAGGCTTGCGAGTTCGGTGCCGGCCAGCGTGGTCACGTTGACGGTGAGGGCGGCGGTCATGCCGGCGCCGGCGTTGACGTTGCCGAACGTCAGGTTGATCGTGTCAGTGGCATTGGCGCCGGTCTGGATCGTGACTACACCGGCGGTTCCTGCGGTGCCGTCGAACAGCTTGTTGCCGTTGAATTCGGTGTTGGTCAGGACTCCGGTAATCTGGCCCTGAAGCTGCGTGACTTCGGTCTGGATGCGGGTGCGGTCGTCGGCCGAATAGGTTCCGTTCGAAGACTGGACCGTCAGTTCGCGGACACGCTGCAGCATGTTGGTGACTTCTGAAAGAGCGCCGTCAGCGGTCTGTGCCATCGAGATGCCGTCGTTCGCGTTGCGGATGCCCTGGTTCATGCCCTTGATCTGCGACGTCATCGAGGTGGAGATCGCGAGGCCGGCGGCGTCGTCCTTGGCGGAATTGATGCGCTTGCCGGTCGACAGGCGTTCCATGGCGGTGCCGAGCATCTTGTTGGCGGAATTCGAGGCATTGGTAGCGCGAATGGCGCTGATATTGGTGTTGATGACAGACATGACGTTTTCCCCAGATTGTGTCGTATCGGGTCCGCCTCAGTGGCGCTCCCTGGACATGGGGAAGGACGGTCGTTTCCATTGGACATTAAGGGGGCGTGGCAAGATTTCTGTCACAAGCGCAGTCCCCGAGCGCGACCGGGTCTTCAAAAAGCCCATGGTTCCGTGGCTTGCGCGCCTTTTTCTTGATCCTTGCAGCTTCTGCGGACATGCACGCGTTCTCATGCTGGAAGCAGCGACACGAAGGAAATAATCCAAGATGGCTACTGGCCTGGTTGCCCTGCTCGACGATGTATCGGTCATTGCCCGCGCTGCGGCAGCCTCGCTCGACGATGTCGGGGCAGGGGTCGCCAAGGCCGGCAGCAAGGCGGCGGGCGTCGTCATCGACGATGCGGCCGTGACGCCGGGCTATGTCACCGAGTTCACGCCTGACCGGGAATTGCCGATCATCTGGCAGATCACCAAAGGCAGCCTGCGCAACAAGCTGTTGATCCTGCTGCCGATCGCACTGCTGCTCAGTGCGTTCCTGCCGTGGGCGATCACGCCGATCCTGATGTTGGGTGGTCTCTACCTCTCCTTCGAAGGTGCCGAGAAGGTAATCGAGAAGCTGGGCGGGATGCAGTATGGCGAGACGCTGGAGACCCCGGTCGAGGATATCGCAGCCTTCGAAAAGGCGCGTGTCTCCGGCGCGATCCGCACCGACCTGATCCTGTCGGCAGAGATCATGGCCATTGCTCTCTCGGAAGTGGCGGACAACACGTTTCTCACCCGCGCAGCCGCGCTGGCGGTCGTGGGCGTGGTGATCACGGCTGTCGTCTATGGTGCCGTCGCCCTGATCGTGAAGATGGATGACATCGGCCTGCACCTCGCGCGCAAGGACAGCAGCGCGGCGCAGGGCGTCGGAAGCGTGCTCCTCAAGGCCATGCCCAAGGTACTGGCTTTGCTCAGCACGGTAGGGACGCTGGCAATGTTGTGGGTCGGCGGAGGAATCGTTCTGCATGGCCTCGAAGAACTCGGCCTTGGTTATCCCGCGCATCTGGCTCACGGGCTGCAGCACAGCGTCCAGGCCGCGAGCGGTGCGCTCGGTGGGGCACTGGGCTGGGTCAGCTATGCCCTAGCGTCATCGGTGGTCGGCCTTGTCCTCGGCACGGTGATTGCCGTGGTCCTGCACCTGATCGCAAAGGCGCGCGGTACCGCGCACTGACTTGCGACGCCGCTTGCCCCTGTCAGGGCAGGCGGTTGAGAATGTCGCGCGCGAAAGCGGTCAGGGTATCGTCGCGCGCGCCCATCACGACGATGCGGTCGCCCGGGCGGGCCATTCCGACGATGCGATCCGCACAATCGCTGCGGGCCGGGACGTGCTCTGCCTTTCCGCCGGCTTCGCCGATCAGCCGCACGATGCGCTCGCTGCCCTGCGAGCGGTCGACGGTTCCGCCGAAATAGACCGGATCGCACAGGATCGTCACGTCGTCAGGGCCCAGCTTGGCCGCGAGCACTTCAGCCAGTTCCGCGCCCATCTGGCGCAAGGGGCCGTAGCCATGCGGCTGGAAGAAGGCGATTACACGGCCCGTGTGCGCCTTGAGCGTTGCCAGCGTGGCCGAAACCTTGTCCGGATTGTGCCCGAAGTCGTCGATAACGGTGATCCCGGAAGGGGAGGTACCGACGATGTCGAACCGGCGCGCCAGCCCCTCGAACGATCCGAGTGCTGCCACGGCCTGTGCCATCGGCACCCCGCAGGCATTCGCAGCGGCTATCGCGGCCAGCGCGTTGTAGAGATTGTGGCGTCCCGGCACCTTGAGCCTGAGCGCATGGGCAGACCCGTCGCGGCGGTCGGTGATCGTGGCGGAAAGCGCGGTCGCATCCTCGACGATGCCTTCTGCAAAGATCTGCGCTTCAGGTGAGGTGATCCCGAAGGTCACCGACTGGCGGGCCCGTGGTGCCAGCGCGGCAGTCTCGGCATCGTCGAGATTGATCGCGGCGGTCTCGGCATGGGCAAGGAAATCGCCGAAGAGCTGGCGCAGCTCATCGAGGCTCTTGTGGTCGAGGCTGACATTGCCGAGCACCGCGACCTTGGGCCGATATAGTGCGATCGAGCCGTCGCTTTCGTCGACTTCGGAGACGAAGACATCGCCCTGACCCACCCGGGCGCTGGCAAAGGGCGCGTCGGGCGAGGCGAAGTTCTTCATGACCGCGCCGTTCATGATCGTCGGGTCTCTGCCGGCTTCGGTCAGGATCCACCCGGTCATGCCGGTGACGGTCGACTTGCCGCTGGTCCCCCCGATTGCGATTCCCGCCGGAGCGGCGTTGAACAACGTCGCCAGCAGTTCGGCCCGGCTCATGCGCGCGCAGCCCAGTTCTTTGGATCGCACGACTTCGGGAACGGTATCCTCGACCGCGGCGGAGGCAACGAGAGTCTGCGTGCTGGATCGCATGCCGCTGCCGTCCTGCGGGAACAGGATGAAGCCCAGTTCTTCCAGCCACGCGAATTTCTCCGGCGTGCGTCCCTGGTCTCGGCTGCGGTCCGAGCCTTCGACCTCGGCGCCAAGACCCTTGAGAATCAGGGCCAGCGGAAGCATGCCCGACCCGCCGATGCCGCAGAAAAACCAGGGATGGGCCGTGAGGGCGTTCGTGTCTGTCATGTGCGCTTCGGTATGCGGCCTTGCCCGTCCTGACAACCTCGATAGGAAGGGGACATGACCCGCATCGCAGTTTGTGCACCGTCCACCCCGATCACCCACGAGGACGCAGAACGCGTCGCGGCTCTGGCTGCCGTGGAATTCCCCGATGTGGAACTGCATGTGCACCCGCAGTGCTTCGAAGTCGAAGGCCATTTCGCCGGCAGCGACTCGCGGCGTCTCGATGTCCTGGTGGAATGCGCGAACGATCCGGGATTCGATGCCGTCTGGTTCGCGCGCGGCGGATACGGGGCGTGCCGGATTGCCGAAGATGCGATCGCCCGCTTCACCCATGTCGCCGAGGCCAAGACCTGGTTGGGATATTCCGATGCCGGCTACCTGCTGGGCGCGCTCTATCGCGAGAAGATAGGGAGGCCCGTGCACGCGCCGATGCTTGCCGACATCCGGCGGGAAGGGGGCGAGGATGCGGTCCGCCGCACGCTCGGCTTCCTGGAGGGAAACGCATCGGGGCTCGAACCTTCGCTGGAGAGCCATCCGACCGTAGCCTTCAATCTCATGACTTTATCCATGCTGTGCGGCACGCGGCTGATGCCGGGCTTGGCCCGCCATATCGTGATGGTCGAGGAGGTTTCCGAGTATCTCTATGCCGTCGACCGGCTGTTCTTTCACCTCACGGCGCATATGGGCGGCATCGCGGGCCTTCGCCTCGGGCGGGTAAGCGACGTTCCCGAGAACGACCGGCCCTTCGGTTGCGATGCAGAGGCGATTGCCCGGCACTGGTGCGAACGCCATGCGATCCCGTTCCTGGGAGCGGCCGACATCGGACACGACGCAGCCAATAAGATAGTTCCCTTCGGTTGAAGAGAAGCGCAGCATCGCTCCCGACAAGAATACCGAGGAGAGACGATGCCGAATCTTCCGATCCGCCAGATCGCCTATTTCGTGCCCGATATCCGCGCCGCCGCCCTGGCACACAGCCAGACCTTCGGTTCCGGGCCCTACTTCGTTGCCGATCACATCCCGCTGACCCGGGCCGTACACCGCGGTGTCGAGCGCGAGCTCGATCATTCCAGTGCCTACGGCCAGTGGGGCGAAGTGATGATCGAGTTCTGCCAGCAGAACAATCCGGGGCCTTCGGCCTTTCACGACGTCTATCCCGAAGGGTCGGGACAGGGCGGCATGCACCACGTCGCGCTGTTCGTGGACGACGTTGCGCAGGCGGCGGCCGAATTTCAGGCGCAGGGCCATGAAATCGCCCTCGACGCCGCGATGACCGATGGCTTCCGCTATGTCTTCGTCGATACCGTCGAGCGTTATGGCCACATGCTCGAACTTTATCAGCCGGTAGCGTCGCTTACGGGTTTCTATGACTACGTTCGCAAGTGCGCCGGAGACATGGCGAAGGGCGTGATCCGCGAGATTTCCTTCAACTGATGTGAGCCACAAGGGGGTTGCCCTCAGGGCCCTGTGACAATAAGCGCTGCCGCTTTCCTCGTCAGGACAGCTTCCACGCAGGAGCCTTGGCCGCAAACCCGCGAGGATGGAGGACACTGAAGATGCGTGCTTTTGTTTTTCCGGGGCAGGGCAGCCAGAAAGTCGGCATGGGCGCAGAGCTCGCCGAAGCCAGCGCGATTGCCCGCGAGGTTTTCGAAGAAGTCGACGACGCGCTCGGCCAGGGCCTGTTCAAGATCATGACGCAGGGCCCCGAAGAGGAACTGACCCTCACCGAAAATGCCCAGCCGGCGATCATGGCCAATGCCATTGCCGTGCTGCGCGTGCTGGAAAAGGAAGGCGGGATCACGCTGGCGGACAAGGCGGACTTCGTCGCCGGTCACTCGCTCGGTGAATATACCGCGCTCTGCGCTGCCGGGGCGTTCAGCCTTGCCGACACCGCGCGCCTGCTCAAGCTGCGCGGACAGTCGATGCAGGCTGCCGTGCCGGTCGGCGTGGGCGCCATGGCCGCGCTGCTTGGCGCTGACATCGAGAAGGCGACCGCACTGGCCGAAGCCGCTGCCGAAGGCGAAGTCTGCGCCGTTGCCAACGACAACGATCCGACCCAGGTCGTGATCTCGGGCCACAAGGGTGCGATCGAGCGCGCTATCGGCCTCGTCAAGGATTTCGGCATCAAGCGCGGTATCGCGCTGCCGGTTTCCGCGCCGTTCCACTGTCCGCTGATGCAGCCGGCTGCCGATGCCATGGCCGAAGCCCTGGAAAAGACCGCGCCGGGCACCCTGCAGGTCGCGCTCTTCGCCAACGTCACGGCCGGTGTCGTCACCGATCCCGCTGAAGTGCGCCGCCTGCTCGTCGAGCAGGTCACCGGTCGCGTGCGCTGGCGCGAAAGCGCGATTGCGATGAAGGAAGCCGGCGTCGAGAATTTCGTCGAAATCGGCGGCAAGGTCGTCGGCCCGATGATCAAGCGTTCGGCCGGTGAAGTCGAAGTTGCTTCGGCCACCTCGATGGCCGAGATCGAAGAACTGGCAAAGGTATTGTGAAATCGTCGTCCCGGGCTTGACCCGGGACCGCTGGCGGTTCGAAGAGACTACGGTCTGCCGAATGCGCCGGCGATGCCGGTCCCGCGCCCGAACGCAGGGGCGGGACGACGTATCAAGGAGTTTCATCAATGTTCGATCTTCACGGTATGACTGCTCTTGTAACCGGCGCCTCGGGGGGCATCGGTTCCTCGATCGCCCGCGCGCTGGCCTCGCAGGGCGCCCGCCTCGTGATTTCCGGCTCCAATGCCGAAAAGCTGCGCGTTTTCCGCGATGAGCTGGACGAGCATACCCCGCAGCACCTGCAGGAAGTCGACCACGTCGCCATCGCCTGCAACCTGTCGAACCCCGAAGACGTCGAGAAGCTGGTTCCGGCCGCGCTCGACACGCTCGGCAAGATCGACATCCTCGTCAACAATGCGGGCATTACGCGCGACAATCTCGCGATGCGTATGAAGGACGAGGAGTGGGATGCGGTGATCAAGGTCAACCTCGAATCCACCTTCCGCCTGATGCGCGCGGTGACCAAGCCGATGATGAAGGCCCGCTTCGGCCGCATCATCAACGTCACTTCGGTCGTCGGCACCACCGGCAATCCGGGGCAGATGAACTATTGCGCGGCGAAGGGCGGCATCACCGCCATGTCGAAGAGCCTCGCGCAGGAACTTGCCAGCCGCAACGTGACCGTGAACTGCATCGCGCCGGGCTTCATCCGCACCGCAATGACCGACGTTCTGCCCGATGCGCAGAAGGAAGCGCTCAACGCAAAGATCCCGATGGGCCGCATGGGCGAGGGCGACGACATTGCCGCCGCGACCGTGTTCCTGGCTTCGAAGGAAGCGGGCTACGTCACCGGCCAGACACTGCACGTCAACGGCGGCATGGTGATGGTCTGATGAATGATCGGGCGATGAAGGGGGCGTGTCAGACTTCCCCGTCGTCGCCCACGATCCTGGCCTCGAGCTGACCGGCCAGGGCGCGCGCGGCGACCAGCAGCGGGTCGTCGCTGCTTTCCGGTGCGGTGAAGTGGATCGACCCGTGCGGCGACCACCACAGGACCCGCAGCCAGCGGTTGCAGTCCTTGCGGAAGATCTCGGCATCCCCGCCCCGGTTGGGGATGGTCACGTTTTCCTTGGTCAGTGGATTGCGCACAGAGGCATCGCCCACGCACAGGCGCACGCCATCGACATTGTCGATGGCCTCGGTCCATTCCTTCAGAGTGATCGGGTGCGCTTCCCCGTCTGGTGCCTCGCGTTCGATGCGCAGGAAGTTGGCCAAGTCACTCCTTTCCCGGTTGCCCGGTTCGCTCTCGATGCGGTGTGAGTGGTACATGTGACCTATTGGATGCCGGGGCAACCCCGTCCTGCATCGGGACCAGGGATCGGAGTAAAGCGGCCAAGGTCCGAAAATCGCGGGAAAACTCCGCATTTATCCCCAGATTCGCCGGAATGCCCGCACTTGATGCTTGCCGCTTCGCTGCGGTGCGTTAGAGATATTCGTCCTGAAATTCGGGATCACCCGATCCCTAGGCCTAGCAAGGGGGACCTGAGGCTATCATGAAGGCCACGATCGAACGTTCCACGCTCCTGCGTTGCCTGTCCCACGTGCAGTCAGTCGTTGAGCGGCGCAATACCATTCCCATTCTCTCGAACGTGCTGATCGAGGCAGCCGCGGGTGGTTCACTGCGGATCATGGCGACCGACCTGGACATCCAGGTGGTTGAGAACCTGAACGCGGTCTCGGTCGACACGCCGGGAGCGATCACGGTTTCTGCGCACCTTCTTTTCGACATCGCGCGCAAGCTGCCCGAAGGCAGCCAGGTGAGCCTCGACGCTGCCGACAACCGCATGGTGGTGAAGGCCGGGCGCAGCCGCTTCCAGTTGCCGACCCTGCCGCGCGACGACTTCCCGGTCATCGCCGAAGGCGAATTGCCGACGAGCTTCGAGATCCCTGCGGCAACGCTGGCGCAGATGATCGACCGGACCCGTTTCGCGATCTCGACCGAGGAAACGCGCTACTACCTGAACGGCATCTTCCTGCATGTCTCGGATGAGGAACTGAAGGCCGCGGCAACCGACGGTCACCGTCTCGCCCGCTTCACGATCAAGCGTCCCGACGGCGCAGAGGGCATGCCTGACGTGATCGTGCCGCGCAAATGCGTGGCCGAACTGCGCAAGCTGCTGGAAGAGGCGCTGGACACCAATGTCCTGATCGACCTTTCGGCCTCGAAGATCCGCTTCACGCTGGGCGGTGAGAACGGCGTCGTCCTGACCAGCAAGCTGATCGACGGCACTTTCCCGGACTACACGCGGGTCATCCCGACCGGGAACGACAAGCTGCTCCGGGTCGATCCGCGCACCTTCTTCGAAGGCGTGGACCGCGTGGCAACCATTGCCACCGAAAAGACCCGAGCGGTGAAGATGGCTCTGGAACCCGATCGCGTGACGCTTTCGGTGACCTCGCCCGACAACGGCACCGCGGCCGAAGAAGTGCCGGCCGAATACGCGTCGGAAGGCTTCGAGATCGGCTTCAACGCCAATTACCTCAAGGACATCCTCGGCCAGATCGAAGGTGACAGCGTCGAAATGCATCTGGCCGATGCCGGTGCGCCGACGCTGATCCGTCAGGACGAAAAGAGCCCGGCGCTCTACGTCCTGATGCCGATGCGTGTCTGACCGCAGGGTTCATGAACAAGACAAGAGGGCCGGAGCGAAAGCTTCCGGCCCTTTTCCTTTTCGGGCATTTGACAGGATCGCTCTCGGGCCACAGCCACCCTGCGACACGGTAGCTGGAGATGAATGGGGAAGATGGGGAGGGAAGCGAAGCCCGGTGAAGCGATCGACCGGCGGGCATGGCGTCTCATTCCGGTCGTGCTCCTGTTCGTTATCTGTGCAATCACAGTCTTTCGTTCCACTGCGAGTGCAGCGCTGCTGCCGGGCCTCGATCGGGGCGCAACCTCCAGTCCGACGCCACCTGCGACAGCGGTTCGGATGAGCGGATCGCGAGGCGTATCGAAAGGATTTCGCGGCCGTGCCGCCCCCGGTGACGCCCGAGCACGCCGCGCCGGACGACGAGATCGGCGAGATGATTGCAAAGAAGCGCAGTGCCGGGCGCGAGGCGGAAAAGGACCTGCGCGATTCGATGAGGCCCGTGGAATAGCTCCACGGATCTCCTGCGCATTAGAACCTACGGCTTGCTGGCTGCTGCGATCATCTTCTCGACCGCTACGAACTTCTCGCGCGGTGAACCGTCGCGGGCATTGGCGACTTCGGCCTCGTCGATCTTCTGCCAGTCGGTGAACTTCATGTAATTGATGCCGCGCTGGGCAGCGAGCGCGTCGAAACCGGGACGCCCTGCCTTGCCGGTGCCTTCGCCGATGTCCTCGGCGACTTTCTCGATGATGGCAAAGCCGTCGGGGCGATTGGTGCCGATCGTCCCGGTCGGCCCGCGCCGCGCCCAGCCTACGCAGTAGAGGCCGGGGGAAATCCGTCCCTCCTCGTTCGCGAAGCGACCGTTGCGCTCATCGAAGGGTACGTCTGGGATCTTGGAGGTCTGGTAGCCGATGCAGGCGACTACCAGTCCGGCAGGAATGCGATAGGTTTCGCCGGTTCCGATGGCCTTGTCGCCATCGAGGCGGGTGCGCTCCACCTCGATCTCCTCGGCGCGTTCGGTCCCGATGATCGCCTTGGGCGAGGCGAAGAAGTCGAACTCGACACGCACCTGATCGGGCTTGCACTCCCCCTGGTCGGTGCCGGCGAAGCTGCGCAGGTGCCCCACCGACTTGCGCTGGCCGGGCTCGAGGGTGGCGTCCTCGCTCTCGTCGGGAAGGTCGGCGGCTTCGACCCGCGGGCATGCCCGTTCGAGGTGGCCCAACTCGCCCAGTTCCTTGGGCGTCATCGCGATTTGGTGCGGTCCGCGCCGACCGAGAATGACGATGCGTCGGATCTTCGAGGCGTCGAGCGCAGTCAGGGCATGGGAGACGATGTCGCTTCCCGCGAACTCCGCCTGCGACTTGGCGAGAATGCGCGCAACGTCGAGCGCGACATTGCCGTTGCCGATGATGACGGCGGTGTCGTGCGATAGGGCGGGGTCGAGATCGGCAAAGTCGGGGTGGCCGTTGTACCAGCCGACGAAAGAGGCGCTGCCGAAGACGTTGGGCAGGTTTTCGCCCTCGATTCCCAGCTTGCGGTCATTGGGTGCGCCAGTGGCGAGGATGACTGCGTCGTAAAGCGCCTGCAGTTCGCTGATCGTCAGATCGCGTCCGATCATCACGTTGCCGACGAAGCGCACGTTGTCGGTCAGCGCTGTCGCCTCGTAGCGGCGCGATACGCCCTTGATCGACTGGTGATCGGGCGCAACGCCGCTGCGGATCAGACCGAAAGGAACGGGCAGGGTGTCGAAAATGTCGACCCTGACGTCTTCTCCCCACTGCTTGAGCGCCGCTTCCGCTGTGTAGTAGCCGGCAGGCCCGGAACCGACGATCGCAATATGCCGCATGAATGAGTCTCCCAGGGTGTGCGGAAGCTGTCCCGCTGCTTTGTGCCGAAGCAAGCATGCCCGGGGGGCAATCGGCAAGAGAAATCGCCAAGAAACCCCGCTTTTGAGCGCCTGATTTGCCGCAATAATGCAACGGTTTGGCCGGTGGGTCGGACCTGCGCCTACGGGTGATGACTTAACCGTTTCGCAATGCCCCTCACGGCATAGACTCATCATGGCATCCAAGGGGCTTCCGACATCGCTGGAAAAGGTGCGGTCCAGTGCGCGCGCGGTGCGTTCGCAGGGCGCCGATGGCGGATTCGCGAAGCGACCCGATTCGCCGCAGCCGGTCGAAAAGACGGAAGCAGGCAACTTCGCGCTATTCCGATCCGACTTGCCGAGCAGCGATCCCCTGCATTTCTTCATCGCGGCCCGCTGGGAGCTGATGGGCCCGGTCATGCTGATGATGATGGTGGCGATGGGGCTGCTGTCAGCCAGCTACCCCGGCCTGTTGCCATCTGCGTGTGGCCTTGTAGCCATACTGCTCTGCCTAGCCTCGCCGATCTTCGCGCGCTGGGAGCAGGCCCTGCATCACACGGCCTGGCAGCGTTACCCGCTGATGCTCCTCGCCGTGGCCGCGCCCATGGGCATCTTCGGTTTCGGAACGGTCCGCTGGAGCCAGTACAGTCCGGACTTCGATCTGGCGCTCATGGTCAATTCGTTCGTCATTCTCATGCTTGTGGCGGGGGGGGGGGCGGCGGGG
>NZ_CCBH010000191.1:0-3135 GCF_001368935.1 Novosphingobium sp. KN65.2 | reverse complement strand
GGGGGGGGGGCGCCGCCCCCTAGCCTGGATTGAAATTGTTGCTCAACTGAGCTACATTATCGGCTTGACTAAGGAGGTTCCAATGGCCGCTACCGCTTTCGTGCGCGCGCGCATCGACGAAACATTGAAGGATGAAGCCGCCGCCGTGCTGGCCGAGCTGGGGCTGACCGTCTCGGATGTGGTCCGCATGACCCTCACGCGGGTCGCCAAGGATCATGCGTTGCCGTTCGAGCTGAAGGTGCCGAACGCCGAGACGCGCGCCGCGATCGAGGCGTCCCGCGCGACGATGAAGGCTCGCCGCGCCCGTTTCACCGATGCCCAGGAAATGTTCGATGCCCTCGACCAAGAAGCCCGCCAGCAGTAAGCGGGCGGCGTTCCCAAGAGAGGCGTCCTACGAAAAAAGGTTCGTCAAGGATTGGGAGCGGCTGTCGCGCAGCGGGCGCTACAACATGAAACAGCTCAAGGAGGCGATGATGATGCTCATCGCCAACGACGCGCCGTTAGGCCCGGAATGGCTGGATCATCCGCTGAAAGGCGATTGGAGCGATCATCGCGAGTGCCATATCGGCGGCGATTTCCTGCTGATCTATACGATTGAGGGGAATCTGGTGAACTTCGTGCGCGCCGGCACTCATGCGGAACTGTTTGAATAGCCATGCGCGTAATCTTCATTCGCCACGGCGAATCTACCGGCAACGCCGGCGTGCCCTGCCACGATCTCGGCGCGATCGAGCTGACGGAGCTGGGCCAGGAACAGGCACGCGAAGTCGCGGCGAGCTGGATAGAAGCGCCCGCGCTCATCGTCACGTCGCCCTATACCCGCACGCAGCAGACGGCTGCGCCAACGATCGCGCGCTTTCCCGGCGTGCCGGTGGAAGTGTGGCCGATAGAGGAGTTCACCTATCTGCAACCGGCGCGCTGGAACGGCACGCGCAGCGCGGAGCGGATGCCGCACCTCGAACGCTATTGGAGCGCGGCCGATCCTGATTATTGCGACGGGGAAGGGGCGGAGAGCTTCGCCACCCTGCTCCGGCGCTGCGAGGCCGCGCTGGCGCGGCTCGCCGCCATGCCGCCCGCCTCGCTGGTCTATGTGTTCGGGCATGGGCAGTTCATCCAGGCCGCGCGCGCGATCGTGGCCGACGCTCATCTTGACGATCAGGCAAAGATGCGCGCCTTCTGGCGCAAGGGCGAGCCGCCAGCGATCAGCAACGCGCAGCGGGTAGGATTCCGCTGGCATGGCAGGCGCTGGGAATGTGCGCCGGCGATCGCCGCCTAAATCAACGCCAGAGAGGGCGGGGGGCGTCGCTCATCACCCCTGTAGCCGCGAAATCGTCGCTTGGCTGACGTTGAACAGCGCCGCGACCGATCGCTGGGTGTCGCCTGCGTCGAGCTTGCGCCGCGCCTCGGCCTGCTGGTGCGGGGTGAGGGCGCTCTTGCGGCCGAACTTGACCCCGCGCGCCTTGGCCTGGGCGCGGCCAGCGCTGGTGCGCTCGGCGATCCGCTGGCGCTCGTAGCTGGCCGCGACGCCTAGAACGGCAATCACAACTTCGGCGAGCTGCGAGGTCGTGTCCACCATCGGTTCGGCGATCGAGCGGAAGCCGGCCCCGGCCTCCTTTACCGCATGGAGGATGTTCAAGAGGTCGCGCGTGTTGCGGGCGAGGCGATCGGTCGCCGTCACCATCAGCACGTCGCCGGGATCGAGCGCGCCGATCGCGCGCTTGAGCTGGGGCCGCTCGGCCGACGCGCCGCTGATCTTCTCGCGGTAGATCTTCGCGCAGCCCGCCGCCTCAAGCTGGGCGAGCTGCTGGGCCAAATCTTGGCCGTTGGTGGAGACGCGCGCATAGCCGTAAATCATGGCGCGATTCTGCATCAGATTTTTGCATCAGGGAAGGGCACGGAAAAGCGCGGCTTTTGGTTTGATGCGAAACTTTTGACTTCGCACCAGAGCTTTTCCTGTGTGCCCTTTGGCGGGATAACCGAACACACCAGCATTGCTGTCGCTCGCTTAGTTCACGCAGACAGGCACCCTAATCGTATTCATTGGGCCTCCACCTGCGCTCGCTATATGACGAGTTTGCCAGACGGTACGGGTACACTTGCCCTTTTTACGGTTTTTGCTCGTCGGTTGTTCTCGAGGCGGGGGCGCTGAATTGGCTTGGCTATTCGCCGGTTCGCGTGGGGGACAGATACCTTGCCTTTCCATGATTTCGCGATGGCGCCTTCCCTGCTCACCGGCCCAGGCATCGGCCTTGGTTTTCCCTTCAGCCAGAAACCGCCGCTTGTATTCCGCCGTGAGGCGCGCCTTGTCTGCTGCGGGAATAGACGAGGAGGAGCAGCGAGGGATTTCTTCAGCGGATACAGGCAGCGACCAAAGCAAGACTGCCATAGTAGTGGCAGCAATAAAAATACGTAACATGGCAATCTCCCGATCATCTCATGAATTCTCAAACAGACTCTTACGCCGTTGGCCTTCCGATGATGCATAAATCACTTTTGCATCAGGGTAAGGGGACGTCCAACGCCGGGCCCGCTACCTTACGATAGATTCTGCCCGGTTCCGGATTAGCGGACGATAGCGACCCCAAGCCGCAGTCGTGTCGCCTTGCGGTCATAATCGAGCAGATTTTCGCCATAGCCAGCAAAGGCTTGGCCGAAGACATAGACGTTGAGGTTGGTGTCAACGATCTTGTCCAGCGGATAGGAAAGCTCAGCGTCTATTGCGCCCTTGCCCGACGAGAAATTAATGCGGCTGTTGGTAGTCAGTCGCAGCCCGTCGTCACGGCCAAACTCCGCGAACAAGGACGTGTGGCCGCGATAGCGTTTCACATCCGGATTGTCTTCAAGGTCACCGACATAGAAGGAGTAGCGCGGGCCCAGCGACAGCTTGTAGTCTCCGATCGGTATCGTCGCCACAGGCTGGACATAGAGGGTGTTGAGGCTGCGCGACGCCAACCCATCGCGGCCGTTGGACTCATGGCGCAGCCCCGCCTGTCCGCCGAACGCCAATGTGCCCTTCGATACGGCCGGTAGCAGGTAGAAAAGTTCGGGCATGAAATCGATGTTACGGAAGGGCGAAGAATCCCCGCCCAGATCCCAGAACAGGCGCTGGGTATAGGGCCCAGTCGGCCCGAAGCT
>NZ_CCBH010000190.1:0-31338 GCF_001368935.1 Novosphingobium sp. KN65.2 | reverse complement strand
CTCAACCGTGCGTTTACGATACGCCCTGGTCCTTGAGCGCAATCATCTCATCGGTCGAAAGATCAAAATCAACTTTGTCGGCTTCAATTTTCGCGACGATGGCCGCATCACCTATACCGACACGACTTAACTGCAGCACCGATTGCTTCGACAACGGCTCAGCACTTCCAGAAATCGGGCAAACCAAAAGGCCGAGTCCAGCCAGCCAAGCAGTCAGATTTTTCATTTTACCCCCTACATTCAACCATCGAACCCCGATCAATGGCTAATAAGTATGGCTATATTGCAGGGCATGAAAAACTGAAGCGCTTGTGACGGTTAAATTTTTCTCACAACAAAAAAGCCCCCGCGAACGCAGGGGCTTTCTCTGTTTGTGCTACCGGCAACCGGGCTCAGATAGAGCCGATGGCCCGATCCACGAAAGCCTTGTCGGCTTCGGCCGAATGATTGGCCTTGATCAGAACCCGGGCCGAAGCAGCAGCGGCAGCCGCGGCTCGGTTCTGCAGATCGGTGACGGCCGCACGTTCGGCAGCGCCGATCTTGTCCTGCGCCATCTTCTCGCGGCGCACGATCACATCGGCGGTGTCCTTCTCCGCCTTGGCGACAATCGCCTCGGCTTCGTGACGGGCATGCTCGATCATCGCCGCCGCATCCTTTTCGGCGTTGGCGATCTTGTCGGCGTATTCCTTGCGCAGGGCTTCTGCCTCGGCGCGAAGGACCTTGGCCTCCTCGAGCTGTGCCTTGATATCGGCGATCTTGGAGTCGAGCCCACCGGCGATCATCTTCGGCAGGCCCTTCCACAGGGCGATCAGGAGCAGCACGAGCATCGACGCACTGACAACCGCGACCGGCGGGGCAATGCCCAGCAGCAGAGGTTCGGCGTGATGCTCCACGGTGGCGTGGGCATCCACTGCGCCGGTTACTTCAGCGGCTTCGTGGGCGAGGCCCTGTTCGACCGAAGGTGAGACGTTCTCAGCCATGGACCAGGTTCTCCTTCACGGTCGAACGGACCGCTGCATCGTCGAGAGACAGGCCAGCGATGCGGCTGACGATGTCGCGGGTCGCATCGGCGGCCACGTCCTCGATCTCGGCGGCAGCCGAATTGCGGGCCTCCGCGATACGGTCTTCGGCTTCGGCCAGCTTCGTGTCGATCACGGACTGGGCGGCGGCAAGACGCTGCTCGGTAGCGGCAGCAGCCTTGGTGCGGGCCTCGGCGATCAGGGCCTGAGCCTCGGCGCGATTGGTGTTTTCACGCACGCGCCATGCTTCCTCTTCCTCATTGGCCTGCTTGCGCGCACGCTCTGCAGCGATGAGGTCGTCGGAAATCTGTTTGTCGCGCTGCGCAACCGTATCCATCACCTTCGGCACCATGCCCCGTCCAACGACGAAGAAGGTGAAACCGAAGAAGACCAGGAGCCAGAAGATCTGGCTGGAATAGGTCGCGGCTAGCTGTTCGATCTGAGGCATTGGTCAGCCCTGTCTCGAGGTGGCCGGTAAAAAACTTGCCCCCGCTGGCCGGCCGCTTCACCAAAGGGCGTTGGCGGCCGGTGCGGGGTTTGCGCGCGATCAGGCGAAGATCAGCAGCGCGGCAACAACGAACGAAAGCAGACCGAGAAGCTCGGCACCGGCGAAGCCGATGAAGAGACGGCCCTGCTGCGCGTCGGCAGCACCGGGGTTGCGCAGCGCGCCTTCGAGGAACTTAGCGAAAACGCTACCCACGCCGATCGAGGCGAGACCGCAACCGATAGCGGCGAGACCAGCACCAAGCAGCTTTGCAGCTTCTGCGTCCATTTCAAAAACTCCCTTTGGTAAACTTGAAGGATAAAATCAGTGAAGGTTCTCTGCGTCGTTCAGATAAACGCAGGTGAGAAGAGCGAAGACGTAAGCCTGAATTCCGGCCACGAGCAGTTCCAGCGCGCAGATGCCGACCATCAGCACGAAGCTGGGCAGACCGGCGATGGCGAACAGGGCGATGTTTGCGTTGCCCGAGCTGATCACGAAGCTGGAGAGCACTTCGAGCAGGACGTGGCCCGCCATCATCGCAACGAAGAGTCGCAGGCCGAGGCTGAACGGACGCACCAGGAACGAGATGAGTTCGACGAAGAAGATCGGAACAACCATCACCGCGGGCGTACCGTGCGGCACGAAGAGCGAGAAGAAGTGCAGCTTGTGCTTCACGAAGCCGACGATGAGCACGATCGAGAACGACAGGATCGAAAGCACGCCGGTGGCCGAGAAGTGGCTCGTGAACGTGAAGGGATGCAGGCCGATCACGCCGAGCGGCAGCAGGCCCAGGAAGTTCGCGAAGAGAATGAACATGAACAGCGAGAAGATGTACGGAACGTACTTCTTGCCGTTGGGGCCGACGTTGGCGGCCAGCATGCCATCGACGAAACCGGTGAAGGTTTCGACCGCCATCTGCCAGCGACCCGGCACGAGCTGGCGCTTGGCACCACCCGCAACGAATATCAGCAGGGCGACGGTGGCAATGGCCATCCACAACGCACTGTTCGTAAAGGCGATGTTGTAACCCGCGATATTCCAGCCATCCGAGCCGAACAACGGCTGGATGCTGAACTGATGCATCGGATCGACCTTCGCTTCGGCTGCCACGCGAATTTCCCTGTCGCCAATGAACGACAGCGCCCTGTTCACCCCCCGTTGGGTCAATTCGGGCGCTGGTTCGAATTCCGTATAATATTTCTGAAGGCGACGAAGATTCCGAAGAACAACATCACCAACAGTCCCCAGGGCGAGGTCCCGGCAAAGTGATCAATCACCCAGCCAAGGAACAAGCCACCGGCGACACCTCCCAGCAAATCGGCCAGGACGCGGTTTCCGGCGCGATAGCTCGCATCCGATTCCACGCCTCCGACCGGCTTGTGACGCTGCTCTTCCCGCTCGCGAAGGGCTTTCAGCCTTTCGTCCAGCGAATCGATGCGGGCGTCTTCACCGACAGGGTCCCGTGCGTTCGGCTCGTCGCTCATGCCTTCCCCCTTCGTGTTTGCACTCAGTCGTGCTCTCACCCGGTTTGATCGACACAATCAACGGCTGCCCGCCGAGGGCGCCGCCCCCTTAGGGTGGGCGATTTGCCGAGTCAACCGTACCGCGCGTGGCACTCTGCAGTTGCAGACACAGTATCGACGCACATCTGCGGAATGCGCGCAAGAAGCCTAGTACCAATTGCCGATGTCGTAGCAATAGGGCTGCGGCAATCCACAGGGCATCGCGCAATTGAAAAGGGGCTGCAAGGCGCGTTTGCCTTGCAACCCCTTTTCCAATTCGAATCACAAATTCGCGGTCGGCTCGATCGCCCGGGAAAGAATTACGGGCAGCGCGGATCGCGAGCTGGCGCTCCGCCATCGCGGGTCTTCCAAGAGCCATCGGGCGCCTGATACTTTTCACCGGGCTTGGTTTCGAGAATCAGGCGGCAAGCGGTCGCGAAGGCATATTCCTCGATCGTGCTCTTGCCCGCGGCCTTCTCGGTATAGACGGCACGCCGCTTGTTGTTGAGGTCCTTGACCATGGCGCGAACGTCGGCCGGCGCATTGCCTATCACACCGAGGTAGCCATCGGTCTGTTCGCCCACCTGCCCCGCGGCGCGCGCAGCGGCGTAGGCCGGATCGCGATTCTGGGCGAAAGCCGCGCTGCCGGCACCCAGCGCCAACACGGCACCGGCGATGCCGATTGCGGCGACAGACTTGCGGATCGGACTTGCCATCAGAAAATCTC
The DNA here is from genome assembly GCF_001368935.1 of Novosphingobium sp. KN65.2. Lineage (NCBI taxonomy): Bacteria > Pseudomonadati > Pseudomonadota > Alphaproteobacteria > Sphingomonadales > Sphingomonadaceae > Novosphingobium > Novosphingobium sp. KN65.2. Next base: position 27,606 of record NZ_CCBH010000190.1, on the reverse strand, counting down.
CGGGTTCTCGTCGATCGTGTTGGCCGCGTCCGCAGCCAACTTGTAGATCACTTCCTGCCTTATGTTGATGTTCAGCTCGATCACGATCGGCTTGTCGGGTGCGGAAACGTTGATGCACCCCCCAAGCGCCGGGACCGTTCCCAACACCACCATCGCGGCGCATACGGCGCGCCAACCGGACCGGGGCTTCCCCTGCTGCATCGTCAACTCCCCTCGGCCGAACATGGCAGGGTATGTTGCAGCCGGAACGCTTCCGGTCAATTCGCAGGATTTCATGGATTATTCTCGCTGACTGGAGGCTGAATGGCGATGGATGGAGGCCGCGGCCTCACTTTCCCGTCCCGGTCGATCAGACCGAGTGTTCGCGGATCGGTGAGATAAGTCGGATCGTAAAGCGAGCGCATCGAGCCGAACAGGCTGAAGAACGGCGCCTTGATGTTGAGAATGAAGCGAATCGGCAACTTGGCGACCTGCCTGGTCAGGAAATTGCTTTTCGCCCCCGAACCCTGGCTCAGTCCGTCGAAACTGATGCGGGTCACTATCTCGCCCGAAAGCGAACCGCCGAGCCCGATTTCCATACTCTTGTAGTCGACCGACCTGAGGGCGTTGAAAGCGAAGTTACCCATCGCCGAAAGGTCCTTGTAGGTCAGCGCGCCGATATAGGAGACATTTCCACCCGGCTCGCGCGACTTGAGGTAACCGTTTTCGATCCTTCCACCGTCCTCGTCGAAGACCAGCGGCAGTTCGCCGTCGAACACGCCTGTCGCATTGATGTTGGAAAGCTCCAGGTGCTGGACGAAGGTCGCCGCATCGAGCCCGGAGACCTTGAGGGTATAATTGCGCGTCTCGGCAACGCCGATGCGCATGCGTGCCGGTTCCAGCGTCAGCGTGCCGTCCATGAAAGGCCAGCGCGCACCGTTCACCACCAGCAGGTAGTCGGGCTTCATCTCGAAGGAGAGAACGCCGTCGTTCACTTCGATGCCCGGATTGATGGAGGCGATCTTGAGCTTCTGGTCCGGCGCAGTGACGAGACCGAGCAGGTCTGTGAAACGCACTTCGCCGGAGAGCCCCTTCACAGGACCGAAGGCAGCCGCAAAGTCCACGCCGTCGGTGGCGAAGCGGCCATGACTGGTGACGCCCTTCTCGTTCCAGTCGATGCGACCTGTGCCATGCACCGATCCTTCGAGGTTGGAGACCACGCCCAGCGCGAGATGGGAAAGCGTGTCTGCCTGCAGTGTCTTGTCGAAAGTGATGCCATCGACCTTCAGGTCCGCGTGGCCGCTGGCATCCATGAGATTGTGGACGATATCGGCACGCACGACCTCGCGATCCGAACGCGGCTCGCGCATCACCGCCTCGGCCGTGATCACGCTGTCGGCAAGGCGCAGGGTTGCATCGCGGGCGACGACAGGCTCGAAGCGTGCGACCTTCTCACGGTCCACCAGCGTGAAGCGCGCCTTGTCGATGGTCAGGACACCATCGGCATAACGCCAGTCGCCGGCGGTCTGATGCAGGTCGAGCGGCACCGCATAGAGCGCAATGTCGGCCTCATCGAACGTGCCGCCGATGTCCTTGCCGACCAGTGCATCGAGGTGCGTGATCCTGAATTTCGAGGCACTGTCCGCAGGCCCGAGTTCGACGTCGAGGGCCTTGGCCGAAACCGCGCCGGGATTCGATCCTTTCCGGGCATAGCCGATGGGGCCGCTGGCGAGACGGATCGGCGTTTCTCCCAGGTGCCCGGCAAGGTCGAGCGCAGGAACGCCCGCGGCCACCTCGAAGCGACCGGAGCGACTGCGCACGATAGGACCGCCTGCTGCAGGGCAGACCTGCAGATTGCGCTTGTCGATTGTCAGGTTGGCAAAGGCGAGCCGGTCGAAGCCGATCGTCGTGCAGCGTGGCCAGACGGTCAGGTCACCGTTTGCGGCCCAGTCGCCGTCGATCGGCAGGATCAGGTTGTCCGCCCTGCCCCCCGGCAAGGCACCCGTCAGCCGGGCACTGCCCGAAAAGCCGAACGAACCATTGCTGGACTGGACGAGATCCAGCGCGGGCACGGCAAGGCGTGTGTCGCCCGCGCGATACTCGGGCATCTCGACATGCATCGAAAGCCCTCCGTTCGCACCGGATTCCATGCGCCCCGCGATGCTCGGCAGGCCCTGACCGCCAGTCGCGAAATTGCCGGTCAGGCGCGGCGCACCTTCGGAGAACATCGCCTGCACGCGCGAAAGCGTCAGCAGGGCCTTGCCGCTACCGCCGCGTACGGAACCGCGCGGGACGACGAGGCTCATACCCTCGGGCGAATGGCGCAGGATCAGGCTGGCCTCGACCGTGCTCCCCCGCGTCTCGCGCTGGAGCGCCCCGCGAACCTGGCGCGCAATCGGACCGAGAAACGTGCCTTCGCCCGAACGCGCCGCATCGGCGAGCGACCGGTCGAGCTGAACGCCAAGCGCCAGCCCCCTGCCCGAAAGTTCGCTTTCGACATCGAGCCGCTCGATGCCTGCATTCGAACGCACCCGACCGTCTATCGCCAGGCTCGCCATCCGCGCCTGCGGCGTTGCAAGGCCGCGCACAGCAAGATCGTAGCGGGCGTTGAGGGTCTCCTTGCGGTAGCTGACCTGCGCCTTGCCCGATGCCCCATCGAAGCGATTGCTGGCATAGTGGCCCTGCCCGGCGGTCAGACCGATGCTGCCTTTCCCGCCGTCGAGCGCCTTGTCGAAAGTGAAGTCGATCTTCGCTGCGGCGTTGGCGAGCGCCAGATCCTGTTCCGCGCAAGCAAGGCGCGCGAACCGCAAAGGCCCTGCAAAGCGCGGCCTTTCCGAGGCAATCGAGATCTTTCCGTAAAGGCTGGCCTTGCCGGTCTTGCAACCCGCCATTGTCAGGCTGGGCGCTACTGCCGCCAGTTCTCCCGCGAAACCATCGCGCAAGGGCCCCTGCCCCTCTATCCGCACCCCGATCCGGCCCCGGTCGCTATCGATGAGCCCACGCCCGTCAACGATCTTGAGATCGTAGTCGGGCATCGCGAAAGGCTCCTTGCTTCCCGTGAACAGCACCTTGTCGAGCGTGCCGAAGCTGGGGCGATTGCCATGCAGCGTGCCATAGAGACGCGGCCTGACCAGCGTGATCCGCCCGATCCCGGGAATGCCCCAGTTCAGGCGCGTGCGGACGCGGATTTCCTCGATGGTGAGATCCGGTTTGGCCGGATCGCCGATCGAGAGGTTGCGGATAACCTGTTCGGAGGGACCGATGCTCACGACTTCGTACCGCGCAGGCAAGCCCAGCGAATCGAGCTGGCCGGCAATCACGTTGTCGGCAATATCCTCGCGCAGGATCCAGATGCCTCCGCCCGCTACCGCAGCAAGCGCCAGGACGCCCGCCAGGGGCGCGCGCCAGCGTCGCCGCCGCCGGGCTTCTCCCGGTAACGGTTCAGGTGTCTCGATCCCTTCGACATGCTGGTCTTCGTCTTGCGCCATCCGCTCCATCACTTGCGCTGGCCGTGCCAGAAAGGCAATTGTTTGTACAAGATATGCCAGACCAAGCCCCACTCTTCGATGAACGCGGCGCCCATTCCGGCGAAGGAACGGTGCAAGGCGAAGCCGCGCGAGAAAACGGCACGACACTCGGCAACGATCCTGCAGGGCATCGCGCGCGGCTTCGCAAGCGGCTGATCGAGGGTGGAGACGAGGCTCTGGCAGATCATGAGGTGATTGAACTCCTGCTGATGCAGGCCGTTCCCCGCCGTGACATGAAGCCTCTGGCCCGCAGCCTGCTCCAGCGCTTCGGATCTCTGGCTGGGGTACTGCAGGCCCCGCCGCGGACGCTCGCCGCGCATCCCGGCATGGGCGAGGCCAGCGCCGTCGCGCTGCGCATCGCCACGGTCGCCGCCACGCGCCTGGCCCGGCAGAAAGTGCGCGAGGCGCCGGTGATCGGATCGTGGCAGGCCCTGATCGACTACCTGACCATCGACATGGCCCATCTCACCATGGAACGCGTGCGCGTTCTCTACCTCAATGCAAAGAACATGCTGATCCTCGACGATCTCGTCGGCGAAGGCTCGATCGACGAGGCGGCGATCCACCCGCGCGAGGTGATCCGACGGGCCCTCGACCTGGGAGCGACGGCGCTGATCATCGTCCACAACCACCCCTCCGGCTCACCCGAGCCCAGCCGCGCCGACATCGACGTCACCAACCGCATCGCCGAGGCCGGAAGGCTGCTTGGCGTCACCGTCCACGATCATGTCGTGATCGGCCGCGAAGGGCACGTCAGCCTGCGCGCCAAGGGCCTGATCTGAGATGTGCGTCGCCGCTCTCGCCTGGAACGCGCACCCCGACTGGCTGCTCGTCGCCGTGGGCAACCGCGACGAATTCCACGCTCGCCCGACCGCACCGCTGGCGCACTGGAACGATGGCAGCGGGATCATTGCCGGCAAGGACCTGCTGGGCGGCGGCACCTGGCTCGGCCTCAACGAGGCGGGACGTTTCGCATTACTGACCAACTATCGCGTGCCGGAAGGCTCCCGACCAGACAGGCCGAGCCGGGGAAAGCTCGTCACTGACCTTCTCGAGGGCCTCGAACCGGAAGGCGTGACGCAGATGAACGCTTTCAATCTCGTCGAAGCGAACCACGGCGAGGCTCGGTTCCGAACCAACTATCCGCGCCTCGAAATCCGGCGCCTGACGCGTGGCATCCACGGCCTGTCGAACGGCGGCTTCGACGTACCCTGGCCCAAGACCGCCCAGTTGCAGCAGGCCTTGGCGGCATGGCTGGAGCAATCCGACGCGGACATCGCGCCGCTGCTTGCCAGCCTGCGATCGGATACGCCGCCGACTGGAACTCTGCCGATCGGGGACGGACCCGAGCCGCAATTTGCGCCGATTTTCATCCGGAATGAAACCTATGGCACGCGCTGCAGCACCGTTCTGACGATTGCGCGAGACGGCCGTGGCCTGATCCACGAACGCAGCTTTTCCGCCGCGGGCGAGGTTACCGGGGACCGGACCATCGCCTTTCGCTGGCCGCTTGCGTAACCGCGCGAAGCGTCCGGAACCACAATTGCGTATCGACCCGGAAAACTTTTCTTTTCTTGCGCATCCACGGTTTGCCGGTAACTCCTCGCCTTAGGGAATGCACTCCCGGGTGCGGCGTGTAGAACAGGGATAACGATGATCTTCGGAATCGATGCGGGCTCGCCGGCCATCATGGCCGTGCTCCTGCTCCTGCTGTTCCTGGCCTTCGCGTTCGAAGCGGCCGCGCCTGAAGTCGTTGCGCTCGTGCTCGTGTCCGTCCTGCTCGTACTGGGCGTGCTCTCGACCGATGACCTGCTCGATTCGATGGGCAATCCCGCACCGCTGACCATCGCCTGCATGTTCATCGTCTCGTCCGCGATGGTGCGCACCGGCGCGCTCGATCTCATGGCCAGCAAGATCACCGGGCTGGGCAAGCGGCGGCCGACACTGGCCATTGCGGTTTTCCTTGCGACGATTGCGACGCTTTCGGCGTTTACCAACAACACCCCGCTGGTGATGATGATGATCCCGGTCGGCATGGCGCTGGCCAAGGAACTGCGCATCGCGCCGTCGAAGATCCTGATGCCGATTTCCTTCGCGGCCGTCCTTGGCGGCACCGTGACGCTGCTGGGTACCTCGACCAACATTCTCGTCGACGGCGTTGCCCGCAAGGCCGGCCTTGCGCCCTTTTCGATCTTCGAGATTGCTCCGGTCGGCGCGGTTGTCGCCATTGCCGGCGTTATCTGGCTGGCCATCAGCCACCGCCTCCTGCCCGACCGCCAGACCGTAGCGGGGCTGACCACGCAAGGCGAGAACAAGCGCTTCATCGTCTCGATCTTCGTCGAGGCCGGATCGCCCTACATCGGACAGAACCCGCGCGAGATCGACCTGCTTTCGCGGTCCGAGCGACGGCTGGTCGACGTCCTGCGCGACGATGTCTCACTGCGTCGCGACTTCGATCGCTGCCAGCTGGAAGAAGGCGACATCCTTGTCGTGCGCACGTCCGCCGCAGACCTCATGACGATCAAGGAACGCGGCGACCACGCGCTCACCGATTCGTCGGCCGATCCGCACGTTGTCCAGTTGTCCTCGCGCAACTCGGTCATGGTCGAGACGCTGCTGGCCCCCGGCGCCGGGATCATCGGCCACACCCTTGCCGACCTGCGCCTGCGCCGCCGCTACGGCGTCTATCCCATCGCCCTGCACCGCAAGGGCACCAACCTGCAGAAGCGCTATGAGGACGTACCGCTGCAGGTGGGCGACACCCTGCTCCTCGAAGGCGCGCAGGAGGACCTGCGCAGGCTCGTCGAGGACCAGCAGCTGGTCAACATTGCCGAGCCGACGATTCGCGGCTTCCGGCGCAACAAGGCCTGGATCGCGGTTGCCACCATGCTCGGCATCGTCGTGGCCGCATCATTCAATGTCATGCCGTTGGCAGGCCTTGCGGTGCTGGGCGTCGCGATAGTGCTGGGCTGCCGGTGCGTTGAGCCGGACGAAGCCTTCAAGTCGGTCGACTGGCGCATCATCGCCCTGATCATTGCCATGCTCTCGATCGGCACCGCACTAGAAAAGACCGGATTGGTCGAAACGGTCGTGCAGCTCGCCACCCCGTGGCTCGGCACGATGGGACCGATAGTCGCGCTGGCCGCGATCTACCTGCTCAGCCTGGTCCTGACCGAACTTGTCACCAACAACGCAGTGGCCGTCGTGGTGACGCCGATCGGCATCCACCTCGCCCAGGCGCTGGGCGTCGATCCGCGACCCTTCGCCGTTGCCGTGATGTTCGCCGCCTCCGCGAGCTTCCTCACGCCGATCGGGTACCAGACCAACACTCTGGTCTATGGCGCGGGCGGTTACCGCTTCTCCGACTTCTACAAGTACGGCTTCCCGCTCACCGCGCTCGTCGCGATCACCACGCTGATCATGATACCGCTGATCTGGCCGCTTTGACGCCAAGGCCCGTTAGGTCAGGTTGAGCCGGAATGCCGCGAGCCGCGCAACCGCTTCGTCGAGAACCGCGTCCGGCTTGGTAAAGCAGAAGCGCACGATGTGCTCGGGCCTCCCCTCGCCTGCATAGAGCGCAGAAACCGGGATCGTCGCCACGCCAGCCTCGCGGATCGCGCGTTCGGCGAATTCGCGATCACCCGTGTGCAGTCCGGAAGCGGTCAGGTCGACACAGAGGAACCAGGTCGCCCGATTGGGCAGGACGATAAATCCGGCCCGGTCCAACCCTGCCATGAGCCTGGCGCGCGAAGCGGCCCAGGCCGCGCGCTGTTCGTCCAGCATCGCAACAGGCAAGGTCAGCCCCTCGGCCACCGCCCACTGTAGCGGCGGGGCGCTGGCATAAGTCAGGAACTGGTGCGCATGGGCCAGACCGTGGCCGACTTCGCCCCTGCCGACCATCCACCCGATCTTCCATCCGGTCACGCCGAAGATCTTGCCAGCGGAGCCGATCTTCACGCAGCGCTCGGCCATGCCCTCGAAGCTCATGAGCGAACGGTGAGGCCGGCCGTCGAAGCGGACCTCCTCCCAGACCTCGTCACAGATTGCCACGAGATCGCGGTCGACGCAGATCCGGGCGATCGCCGCCAATTCTTCCTCGCCCGCCACCGTACCGGCCGGATTGAGCGGATCGTTGAGGATCAGTAGCCGTGTCCTCTCCGTCAGCGCCTCCTCGATCGCCGAAGTCTCATAGCGGAAACGGGGCGGCTTCAGGGGCACCGAAACCGGCACGCCGCCTGCCCTCAGGACCATCGGGGCATAGGCATCGTAGGCAGGCTGGAACAGCACGACCTCGTCGCCGGGCTTCACGAGGGCCAGCAACGATGCTGCAATTGCCTCGGTAGCTCCGGAGGTTACGGTCACATCCTGCGGAAAAACCTCAAGTGCCTGTCGCCGCGCATAGTAAGTGCAAACCGCCTCACGAAGTTCGGGAAGTCCGGCGCCGGGAGGATACTGGTTCGATTTCTCGCGCAAGGCGCGCACCGCGGCCTCGATGACCGGTGCAGGGCCGGGACCGTCGGGGAAACCCTGCCCGAGGTTGATTGCCCCGGTTTCACGCGCAAGCGCCGACATCCGGTCGAAGACGGTCCGTTCCATCTGCGCATAGACGGGATGGATCCGGCCGGGTGACGTCATGGCGGTACTGCTCCTTCGCGCAAGAAAAGATCCGTCAAAGCCCTTGCTTTCAGGCTGCTTTTCGGACGGTGCGCCATAGCCTTCGTCCCGTCGCAATGCACGCGCGGAAGAAATGCCATTGCTGCGAACTTCACCAGGACCTTCAGATTAAATGTCTGAAATATCCGGGCAAGAACAAGCCCGCATTGATCCTGTCGCGCCCCAATCGAAGCTTCATATGGGAACCTGACCGATCCTCGAACGTCTTTGGGCATGACGCAAGATGAAGCATGGCGATGGAATTCCAGGCGAATCGTCCTCGCCGAGACCGCCAGAGCAATGTGCGGTCAGAATCGGCAGGGCTCTTCCGTGCCAACGCGATAGGGAATGACTTGAGCAAGATCAGCCGCTTCACCGAACGCCTGCCGCTGCTGAACGGCATGCCAATGGTGCAATATGGCGTAACGCTTGCGCTCTGCATGTTCGCCTTGCTTCTGCGCTGGGAACTCGATGGCGCCTTCCCGCCAGGCTACCCTTACCTTACGTTCTTTCCGGCCGTCATCATCTCCTCGTTTCTCTTCGGCCCCCGCCCCGGCATCGTGGGAGCCTTGGTCTGCGGCCTGTTCGCCTGGTATTTCTTCATTCCGCCGCGTCAGTCATTCGGCGGCGACGGCGGCACCGTAACCGCCCTGCTGTTCTACGCCGGTGTCGTCGCGGTAGACATCAGCCTCGTCCACCTGATGCAGGCGGCAAACGGCAGGCTTCTCGCCGCAAGGGAAAACGTGCGCGAACTCGCCGAAGAACGCGGGCGCCTTGCCGAACGCAGCGACCTGCTGTTTCAGGAGATGCAGCACCGTGTGGGCAACAACCTGCAGATGATCGCCGCGGTGCTGTCCCTGCAACTGCGCGGCCTCCATGAGCCAACCGCCAGAAGCGCACTTTCGGACGCGGTCTCGCGTCTGCAGGTGATCGGCCGTATCCAACGCCAGCTCTATCGCCCCGATGGCGACCTGATGCCGCTCGACCGTTTCATCAGCGAAGTCGTGGGCCAGCTCATGCTCTCCAACGGCAGGCCCGGCATTGCCTGCAAGATCGAGGCCGAGTCCGGTATCGTTCTCAAGCCCAATAGCGCCGTCCCCCTTGCCCTGATTCTCTCCGAGGCCGTCGCCAATGCCCTCGAACACGGGCTGCGAGATCGGGAGAGCGGAACGATTCTCGTCAAGGCGCACCGGTACGACGAGGCCATTCACCTGTCGGTGGAGGATAACGGGCACGGCCTGCCGGAGGGCTTCGATCTCGACGGGGCGGACAGCGTCGGGCTTCGCATCTCGCGTCTGCTCAGCCAGCAGCTCGATGGCCAAATGGCACTGGAAAACAGGAATTCTTCTCCAGAATCCGCCGGTGCGCGGATGACCATGATCCTGCCGGCGTCCCAGATGCGCGCCACCCAAAACGCCTAGCGATCACCCGAGGCGCAGCCATCGCCCCCAACGACCTGTCGATTCGATCAGTCGATACGGCTTCGCTAACTTGCGATTCAGCCATCCGCGCTTACATTGGCGGTCGAAAGGACGGTTTATCCGACAATGAACGACGACCAGCCCAACGGTAATCCCTGGGTCAAGAGCCTCCTCGTCTGGGGTGGCATCTTCCTTGCCCTGCTCATGGTTGTTTCCATGTTCAGCTCGCGCAGCGATGCAGGACCGATGATTCCCTACTCCGATTTCCGTGCCAAGGTTGCCGAAGGCAGCGTCATGGCGGTCGAGATCGGCGAAGAGCGCATCGACGGCCAGATGAAGAACGGCGACACGTTCTCCACCGTGCCCGTGCCCGGCGATACCACGCTGACACAGCTGCTCCAGGCCAACGACGTCAAGTATGCCGGCAAGGCGCCCGAGGAAGGCAACCTGCTGGTCTACATCCTGGCGCAGACCCTGCCCTTCCTGCTGATTGTCGGCATCGCCTTCTTCGCGCTGCGCCAGGTTCAGAAGGGCGGCGGCTCAGGTGCGATGGGCTTCGGCAAATCGAAGGCCAAGCTGCTTACCGAACGGTCGGGCCGCGTCACCTTCGCGGACGTCGCCGGCATCGACGAAGCGCGTGAGGAGCTGGAGGAAATCGTCGAGTTCCTGCGCGATCCTTCGCGCTTTTCCAAGCTCGGTGGCCAGATACCAAAGGGCGCGCTGCTGGTCGGCTCGCCCGGCACCGGCAAGACCCTGCTTGCCCGCGCCATCGCGGGTGAAGCGGGCGTACCCTTCTTCACCATCTCCGGTTCGGACTTCGTCGAAATGTTCGTGGGCGTCGGCGCCAGCCGTGTGCGCGACATGTTCGAGCAGGCCAAGAAGAACGCTCCGTGCATCGTCTTCATCGACGAAATCGACGCGGTGGGCCGTCACCGCGGCCATGGCCTCGGCAATTCGAACGACGAGCGCGAGCAGACGCTGAACCAGCTGCTGGTCGAGATGGACGGCTTCGAAGCCAACGAAGGCATCATCATCATCGCGGCGACCAACCGTCCGGACGTGCTCGACCCGGCGCTGCTGCGCCCGGGCCGTTTCGACCGCCAGGTCGTGGTACCGGTTCCCGACATCGAGGGCCGCGAGAAGATTCTCGAAGTCCACATGAAGAAGGTGCCGCTCGCCCCCGACGTCAATCCGCGCGTCATCGCCCGCGGCACGCCGGGTTTCTCGGGCGCGGACCTCGCCAACCTCGTCAATGAGGCCGCCCTGCTCGCCGCGCGTCGCAACAAGCGACTCGTTGCCATGCAGGAGTTCGAGGACGCCAAGGACAAGGTCATGATGGGGGCTGAACGCCGCTCCATGGTCATGACCGACGACGAGAAGAAGATGACCGCCTATCACGAGGCCGGCCACGCGATCGTCTCGCTCAACGAGGAAGCCTCGGACCCGATCCACAAGGCCACGATCATCCCGCGCGGCCGCGCGCTGGGTATGGTCATGCGCCTTCCGGAACGCGATTCCTACTCGTATCACCGTGACAAGATGCTTGCGAATCTCTCGGTCGCGATGGGCGGCCGCGTCGCCGAGGAACTCATCTTCGGACATGACAAGGTCTCCAGCGGCGCCTCGTCGGACATCCAGTACGCCACGAGCCTGGCCCGCAACATGGTCACCAAGTGGGGCATGTCGGACAAGCTCGGCCCGCTGCAGTACGAGGAACAGCAGGAAGGCTACCTTGGCATGGGCGGTTCGCATCGCCTGATGGCCTCGGACGAAACCAACAAGCTGATCGACAGCGAGATCCGCCTGCTGGTCGATACGGCCCATGCGCGCGCCACGCAGATCCTCAACGACAAGAACGAGGAACTGCACCTGCTGGCCAATGCCATGCTCGAGTACGAGACGCTGTCGGGCGACGAGATCAAGCAACTCATGGATACCGGCAAGATCGACCGGCCCAGCGAGCCCAGCGGCAAGGGCAAGCCCACACGCGCCACCGGATCCTCGATCCCCAAGGCAGGCAAGCGCTACTCCGGAGGCGCGGCACCGCAAGGGGCCTGATCCGACGGATCGATATCGCGGTTTTCCCTCGGGAAAATGCAGGAGGGGGCGGCGCGCAGAGATGCTCACCGCCCCTTTTGCTTGGCCTGCGTGCCTTGGAGACCTGCCGCCTATTTGCGGCGTTCGGCCAGCTTGCGCTCGATCGCATTCCACAGCAGCGCAAACTGCCTGGCGGCGGGACTCTGGGGGGCGAAAGCGCCCAGCGGCTGCCGGCGAACCGCGCCCTGCTCGACCACACTGGCATAGGGAATGGCCGGCCAGTTGGGATGCTCCTCCAGCACCTGCCGATGAAGGTTGCGCCGAAGATCGAGCATCGAGAGTACCGGCAGGATCGGTGGATGCCTGCGGGTGTTGCCCGCGATCTCCTGGACCACGAGATCGAAGGCCCGCGAGGACAACGGTGAAGGCGGCAGCGGCACGATGACAAGATCTGCGGCCCGCACCACTTGCGCGCTCACCTCGTTCATCACCGGAGGGCAATCGAGGAAGATCCGATCGTAGTCAGCCGCAAGCTGCGCCGTCAGCTTGGCGAGGCGCTTGCGCTTGCCGATCTGGATCAGCTTGGTATCGAGCGCGCGCAGGCTTTCGTCCGCCGGCAGGATATCGATACCGTCGATGGCGGTATGCTGGATCAGCCGCTCGGGCGATTCTTCCTTGGAGAATACGTCTTCGGCGTGGCGCGATCCCTTGGGCTCAAGATCGAAGAGGAAGGCCGAGCCCCCTGCTGCATCGAGATCCCACAGCAACGTGCGATGCCCGGACAAGGTTGCCGCGCACCACGCAAGATTGGCGGCGAAGGTGGTCTTACCTACGCCGCCCTTGACACTGTAAATTGCGATAGTCGCACCGGAAGGCTCCGCCTTCCCGGATGATCTGGCACTGGTGCTGCCGGCGATGCGGGGCAGTGTACGTTTTTTTCCACTCACCCCGCAGAGACTTGCCGGTCAACCGTTGCCAGTCAACCTTTGTCGATCAACCGTCGTAATCGCCGCCGATCGAGGTGTTGCGGGTCGGCGCCGAAGCGGTGATCCGCAGGGCCTCGGCCGACTGGCTGAGCGAGCCGACTTCATCCATCTCGTCATCGTCGTCGGGCAGGACGCGCTGCATCGAGGTGATGAGCGTTTCCTTGAGCTCGGCAGGACGAACCGTCTGCTCTGCGATTTCGCGCAGGGCGACGACCGGATTCTTGTCACGGTCGCGGTCGACGGTCAGCTCCGCACCACCCGAGATCTCACGCGCACGCTGTGCGGCAAGCAGGACGAGATCGAAGCGGTTGGGAATCTTGTCGACGCAATCTTCGACAGTAACGCGCGCCATGGGCACTCCGTAAGAATCTACTGGATCGGAAAGGGCGGCGAATAGGCAGATGGCCCGCGAAAGTCAAGAAAACCCGAAGTAAGGCGCAATTGCGCCCCTCCCCCGTCAGCCCAGTTCCCCGCGGGTCGCCTGCCGCGCCAGTCGCGCCAGTTCGGGAAATGCCTCTGCCCGGTCCTTCGCCTGCGCGTTGGACGCGGTCCCGCGGATCACCCGTCCCTTGATGCCGTGGAAGATCGCGGCGAGACGGAAGAAGTTGAAGGCCATGCAGTAGCGGTACCCCGGCATGTCCTTGCGCCCGGTGCGCCGGCAATAGGCCGCGACGTAGTCTTTCTCGCCGGGAATGCCCAGGGCGGCGATGTCGGCACCGGCAAGCCCGGCCACGATATGCGGCGGCATGTGGTACATCATCGCGTGATAGGCGAAGTCGGCCAGCGGATGGCCCAGTGTCGACAGTTCCCAGTCCAGCACGGCCAGAACCCGTGGCTCGGTTGGATGGAAGATCATGTTGTCGATGCGAAAGTCGCCGTGGATCACGCTCGATGCGCCGTCGTCCTCGGGCATGTTCGCCTCGAGCCAGTCGATCACCGCGTCCATGTTCTCGTCGCGGCCGGCGGCCTCGTCCTCGCGGTACTGCTTCGACCAGCGACCGACCTGGCGGGCGAAGTAGTTGCCCGGCTTGCCATAATCGCCAAGGCCGATTGCCTCAGGGTCGAAGGAATGCAGTTGCGCGATGGTTGCGTTCATCGCATCGTAGAGCGCCGCGCGCTCCTCGTTGGAGACGCCCGGCACGGTCGCATCCCAGAAGATCCGCCCTTCGACCATCTCCATGACGTAGAACCATGTCCCGATGACATCGTCATCGGTGCACAGGCCATAGACCCTGGCGACCGGGAAGCCCGCGCCGTGCAGCGCCGACAGCACCTTGGCCTCGCGCTCCACCGCATGGGCGCCCTTGAGCAGCTTGCCCGGCGGCTTGCGCCGCAGGACGTAACTGCGCGACGGCGTCACCAGCTTGTAGGTCGGGTTCGACTGCCCGCCCTTGAACTGTTCGACCGTCAGAGGACCTTCGAAGCCCTCCACATTGGCCTCCAGCCACTTGGTCAGCGAGGCTTCGTCGAAGGCATAGCCTTCGCGGACCGCGGTCGTTCCGGTGTTGGCTTCGACGACGTCGGTCATGCGCCTGCCGCTTCCTTCGCTGCCTCCTGGGCCTTGCGCCAATCGCGCTTGATCTTCTTCGCCAGCGACCACTTGTGGACCTCGGTTGGGCCATCATAAATGCGGAAAGCGCGCACTTCGCGGAAGACCTGCTCGACGATGGTGCGTTCGGTCACGCCGGTTCCGCCCATCACCTGAATGCAATTGTCGGCGATCTTCATCAGGGCCTCGGACACGGAGACCTTGGCCATCGAGCTTTCCACCGTCCCCAGCGAGCCGGTGTCCAACACGCTGGCGCACCAGTCGATCATCAGTTCGCACTGCTGGATGAGGATCTTGTTCTCGGCCAGCATGAAGCCCACGCCTTCGTGGTCGATCAGCGTCTTGCTGAACGCCTCGCGGCGGCAGGCATAGTCGGTCGCGATTTCATGGGCCCGGATGCAGCAGCCAAGCCAGCGCATGCAGTGCGACAGGCGGGCCGGCGACAGGCGGATCTGGGCATACTTGAAGCCTTCGCCCGGCAGGCCGAGCATCTGGTCGGCCGGGATGCGCATGTCCTTGATCGTCAGCGTCGCGTGGCCGCCTGGCATCGAGGTGTCGATCGTGTTGGGTACTTCGTCGATCACGATCGCCGGATCGGGAAGATCGACGAGGAACATGCAGGCGCCGCCCTTGGTATCCTCTTCCGCCGAGGCGGCCATGACGATGCCGACCTTCGCGCCCTGCGCACCGGTGATGAAGGTCTTGCGGCCATTGACGATCCAGTGATTGCCATCCTTGCGGCAGGTCGTCTTCATCATCGAGGGATCGGAGCCCGCACCGCCCCATTCAGCCGGTTCGGTCATGAAGAAGGCCGATCTGCCCGATCCGTCGACGAGAGGCTTGAGGAAGCGTTCCTTCAGCTCGGGCGAACCGACGTGGCCGATCAAGTACATGTTGCCCTCGTCCGGGGCCATCGTGTTGCACGCCAGCGGGCCGAGCGGCGAAAGGCCGGACTTGATCAGAACGACGGCCGTCTCGCGCTGGGTCAGGTGCGAGCCGTCTGCCTTGATGTGGGGCGTCAGCACCCCGGCCGCCCGCGCCTTCTCGCGCATTTCCATCACGAGTTCGTCGGTCGGAGCGCCATGGTGGTCGCGGCGCGCGTCCTTCTCGTAAGGAACGATGACATCGCGCACGAAGGCTTCCACCTTGGCAGCCATGTCGAGGGCATATCGGGAAATTTCGGTCATTACTGCAGCACCCTGATCGGATCGGAGCCGTCCCAGTCCCGGGCGGCATCCTTCATCATCTGGAACAGGCCTTCCGTACCCGAAAGGGGCTGAAGGTATTCGATAATATAGCCCGGCCCCTTTCCGGGGTCGACGTAGATCACTTCACCGTCCTCGCCGACCTTGCCTTCGACGATGACCTGTGCCCCCGCCTCGGCGCAGGCCCTGCGCGCCTCCTGGATATCGTCGACGAAGACGCAGACATGGTGAAGGCGATCGCGAACCGCATACTCCCCCGCGTAGAGCGAAGGCGCATCGCTGTCCGTCTTGATCAGTTCGATCTGGATATCGCCCCAGTATCCGATCGCCATCGTGAAAACGGCATCGGTAGGTTCACCCTTGTACTTCATCTCGCCCAGACGGACATCGTTGAGCACGAAAAACGGCCCGACACCGACGGTCTCGATCCAGTATTTCATCGCCTCGTCCCAATCGGTCGGGAAATAGGCAAGCTGGATAACGTCACCCAGCTTCTTGAGCGGCCCCGGCGTAACCGAACTGGTCATGGTCTTTCCTTTCAGGCGAAGATGCCTTCCGGCTCTTCGATGAGGCTCTTGAGCGTCTGCAGGAACTGCGCCCCCGCCGCGCCGTCGATGGCCCGATGGTCGACCGAGAGCGTGAAGGAAATGCGGGTCTCGAATGCGACGCCACCCGTCTCGGTCTCGACCGGTTGGCGCGAAGCGGCGCCGACGGCCAGGATCGCACCCTGCGGCGGATTTATGATGGCATCGAAATTCTCGATCCCGAACATGCCCAGGTTGGAGACGGAGAAAGTGCCCCCTTCCATGTCCTCCATGCCCAGCCGACCCGCCTGCGCCTTGTCGATCAGGCGGCGGGTTTCAGCCGCGAGCTGGTCGATGCGCATGAGGTTCGCCTGACGCACGACCGGAGTGACGAGGCCCTTGGGGCTCGCCACTGCCATCGAGACGTCGGCATGCGGGAAGCGATAGATCTCGGTGCCGTGGACCTGGACGTTGACGTCCGGATGCCGGGCCAGCGCCATGGCCGAAGCCTTGACGATCCAGTCGTTGACCGAAGCCTTGCACCCCAGCAGGAGGTTGGCCGTCTTGCGCATCTCGATGAGCCTGTCTGCACGGGCCGACATGCGCAGGTAGAAATGCGGGATCTCCTGCTTGGCGGCGGTGAGCCGCTGGGCGACCACCTTGCGGATGCGATCGAAGGGCACGACTTCGGGGCGGTTCTCACCGGCCACGAACTCGGGCGTTCCCACCGCCGCACCGGTGGAGGGCTTGGGCACCAGCGCCAGCACGTCGGCCTTGGAGATGCGTCCGCGGGCACCCGAGCCGGTCACGCCCGAAAGCGAGATGCCGTTGAGCGCAGCGATCCGGCGCGCAAGCGGCGAGGCGAAGACCTTGAGGTCGTCCTCCTGAACCGCCACCGGCCCCTTGAGCATGGGCGTAGCCGTCCCGCGCAGCGCCTTGACGACGTCCTGATGGGTGATGCGTCCGCCCCGGCCCGAACCTTCGATCACGGCAATGTCGACGCCTTCTTCCTCCGCAAGGCGCAAAGCCTCGGGGCTGATAGGGCGATTGGTGTCGATCTTGATCCGCTTCTTTTCCGGTTCTGCCGCCACAGGCGCGACTTTCGCCGGTTCGCTTGCAGCGGACTTGGCCTTCGACGCCCCTTCGGCGACGCCGCCCTCGGCCGGCTTGAAGCCGGCGATGAAGGCTTCGATGTCGGCATCGGAATTGCTGCCGTCGTCGAAGACGGCCAGCAGCGCCCCGACAGGCTCCGCCTCGCCGCCGCCCTGAACGATGATGCGGCGCACGGTGGCGTCATATTCGGCATCGACCTCGTTGGTGATCTTGGCGGTTTCGATCAGGCACAGCGTCTGGCCGCGCTTGAAGCTGTCGCCTTCCTTCACCATCCACTCGGCGATGGTTCCTTCGGTCATTTCGATGCCCCACTTGGGCATCGTGAAGGCGCGAATTCTACTCATGGGTGCGCCCTCCTCAGCGATATTCCAGGGTCTTGCGCACAGCGGCCGCGACCTTTGCAGGGCTCGGCAGGTAAGCGCTCTCCAGTTCGCGAGCGAACGGAACGGGCGTGTGCGGCGGGGTAACCATTTCGATCGGAGCCTTCAGGCTGGCGAACGCCTTCTGCGCAACAAGCGCGGAAATGTCGGTCGCCAGCGAGCAGCGCGGCGGCGCTTCGTCGACGATGACGAGACGGCCGGTCACTTCGACGGAATCGAGGATCGCTTCCTCGTCGAGCGGCGATGTCGTGCGCAGGTCGACGACATCGCAGCCGATGCCGTCCTGGGCCAGATCGTCGGCCGCCGTCTCGGCATAGCCCACCATCATGCCCGAAGCGACAATCGTCACGTCCTCGCCGGCACGGGCAAGGCGCGCGTGACCGAAGGGCACGACGTAGTCCGGATCGTCCGGCACTTCGCCGGACAGGCCGTACAGGAACTTGTGCTCGAGGAAGACGACCGGGTCGTCATCGCGGATCGCCTGGCGCAGCAGGCCGCAGGCATCGGCCGGGGTGGCCGGCATGACCACCTTGATGCCCGGCATGTTGGTAACGAACTGGCTGATCATCTGGCTGTGCTGGGCCGCAGCGTTGTAGCCCGCGCCGCACGGCATGCGGATCACCGCCGGGCAAACCGACTTGCCGCCGAACATGTAGCGGAACTTGGCGATCTGGTTCCAGAGCTGGTCCATGCAAACGCCGATGAAGTCGGCGAACATGATTTCCGCCACCGGGCGCTTGCCGGCAAGCGCAAGACCGCCCGCAGCGCCCATGATCGCGCTTTCCGAAATCGGTGTGTCGATCACACGGTCGGGGCCAAAGGCGTCGTAAAGACCGGTCGAGGTCGACCAGATGCCGCCGATGGCCTCGGGCCCCCCGGCCGTTCCCATGCCGCCCACGACGTCTTCGCCAAGGACGACGACGCGCTCGTCACGCTGCATTTCCTGGAAGATCGTGTTGCGAATGGCGTCGCGATACATCATTTTTGCCATGGTTTCGCTCCCGCCGTTCAGTAGCTGATGTAGACGTTGTCGAGGACGTTTTCGGGCTTGGGCCGCGCCGCATTGCGCGAGGCCTGGACCGCGTTCTCGATGGCTTCGAGCGCCTCGGCATCGAGTTTGTCGATGTCCTCGTCGGTGAGCAGCTTGGCGCCGGTCACGCTGGCGCGGAACTTCTTGAGGCAGTCGCGCGTCTCGCGCAGGCGATCGAGTTCGCCCTCACCGCGATAACGCTGCGGATCGCCTTCGAAGTGGCCGAAGAAGCGCTCGGTATCGAACTCGACCGCGGCCGGGCCGTTGCCGGGCGTACGCACGTAGTCGAGAACTTCACGCATGGTGTCGTGGACCGAGAAGAAATCGGTGCCGTCACCGCGCCAGACCTTCATGCCGAAGGCTTCGGCGCGACTGGCGATGTCGTTGTTCGTGCCCACCGCATAGTCGACACCGGTGTGCTCGGAATAGTGGTTGTTCTCGAAGACGAAGATCGCCGGAGCCTTGGTGACGACAGCCAGGTTCATCGCCTCGAACGTGGTGCCCTGGTTGCAGGCACCGTCACCCGAGAAGGTGATGGCGACGGCCAGCTTGCCGTCCTCGTCCGGCCCGTCGATCTTGTTGGAAAGCGCCGCGCCCACCGCGATCGGCGCACCGCCGCCGACGATGCCGTTTGCGCCGAGCATACCCTTGTCTATGTCGGCAATGTGCATCGAACCGCCCTTGCCGTTGCAAAGGCCTTCCTGGCTGCCCCAGATTTCCTTCATCATCCCGTCGACGTCGCAACCCTTGGCAAGGCAGTGGCCATGGCCGCGGTGGGTCGAAACGATCTTGTCAGCGGCAGTCAGATGCTCGCAAACGCCCACGGCAACGGCTTCCTGACCGCAATAGAGGTGCGTGAAACCGGCGATCTCACCGGTCTGGATCTCCTCATGGAGACGTTCCTCGAATTCGCGGATCAGCTTCATTTGCCGATAGGCGTGGGTCAACGCCTCGCGGTTCAGCTGCATGTGGGCTTCCTCTCTTGGTTCGAATCGCGGTGTTCGGCCCCGTGATCTTTCACAGGCCCAGCACCGATTTGGCGATGATGGTGCTTTGAACTTCGTTGGTGCCGCCGAAGATCGTCCAGGCGCGGCTGTTGAGATAGCGCGGCGAGGCGAGCTGGGCTTCCTTCGAATGAAGCGCGATCGGGGCCTCGTTGCCGTAGAGCGGCCGCGCCATGTCGAGCTGCAGACCCGCCGGGCCGTAGAGGTCGACCGCCAGCAGGTCGATTTCCTGCCGCAGGTTCGAGGCAAGCATCTTGGTCAGCGAAGTCTGCGGACCGGGCTTCTTGCCCTTGGCGATTTCCGAGATGATCTTCAGCTCGATCATCTCCAGCGCCTCGACGCCGAGGCGCGCCTGGGCAAGGCGGCGGCGCCAGTCGACCTGGTCAAACAGCTTGCCGCCGCGACCGTCGCTTTCCTCGCGCGAAGCCCGTTCGATCTGGTCGAGATCGTAACCGAGCTTGGGCGCATGGCACGATCCGCCGCGCTCGTTCTCGAGCAGGAATTTGGCGATCGTCCAGCCCTGCCCTTCCTCGCCGACAAGGTTCCTTGCCGGGACGACAACATCCTCGAGGAAGACCTGGTTGACTTCATGATCCCCGGCAACCGTAAGGATGGGGCGCACGGAGACGCCGGGCGTATCGAGATCGATGAGCAGGAAGGAGATGCCCGCCTGCTTCTTCACTTCGGTATTCGTGCGCACCAGCGTGAACATGCGGTTCGCGTGGTGGGCATGGGTCGTCCAGATCTTCGATCCGTTGACGATGTAGCTGTCGCCGTCGCGCACCGCGCGGGTCTTGAGGCTGGCCAGGTCGGACCCCGAACCGGGCTCGGAGAAGCCCTGGCACCAGTAATCCTCGCCCGAAAGGACGCGCGGAAGGTAATAGGCCTTCTGTTCCTCGTTACCGAAAGTCCAGACCACCGGAGCCAGCAGCTTGAGGCCGAGCACGGTGAGATTGGGCGCACCTGCGAGAGCGCATTCCTTCTCGAAGAGATAGCGCTGCAGCGGCGTCCAACCAGTGCCGCCATGTTCCTTGGGCCACTGGTAGCCCAGCCAACCCTGCTTGTGCAGGATCGCGTTCCAGGCCTGCCCGATCTCCGGTTCCACGAAGACCGATGGCGTTCCCGCCGCCCCGTCCTTTACAACGTCAGGCAGGTTATCGCGCAGAAATGCGCGGACCTCGTCGCGGAATGCAGCATCTTCGGGCGAAAGTTCGATATCCATTTAACGTTCCAGAATTGTCACGGCCGAAACACCGGGCGCACCGTAGACGTGGCTGTAGGCCGTCTTGGGATTGCCCGGGACCTGCCGCCCTGCGCCGTCGCCACGCAGTTGGACGACGTTCTCATAAACCTGACGAAGCCCCGAGGCGCCGATCGGCTCACCGCAGGCAAGGCAGCCGCCATCGGTATTGACCGGCAGCCTGCCGCCGATCTCGGTAAGGCCTTCGGCGAGCCACTTTTCCTGCTCGCCGTCGGCGCAAAAGCCGTTCTCGGCCATGTGCATGATCTCGGCGCCAGCCTCGGTATCCTGGAGCTGCGCCACGGAAATGTCCTGCGGGCCGATCCCGGCCAGCCTGAAGGCATCCGCCGATGCGATTCGCGAAGCGGTGCCGCGCGGCACGCTGTCGTTCCCGACCACGTCGAGCGAAGGTGCGAAGACCTCGAACGAGTGTGCCGGACGCGTGCGCATGGTCGCTGCCTTGAGGCGAACCAACGGCTTGCCCAGTTCGCGCGCTTTCTTCTCGCTCGCGAGCAGCAGCGCCACGCCCCCTTCGGCGGGCGAGCAGAACATGTACTTGGTGTAGGGATCGCTCACGAGCGGCGCTTCGAGGATTTCTGCGAGCGACACCGGCTGGCGACGCCATGCATGCGGTGCGTTGACGGCATTGCGAAACGCCTTCTCGGCCACCCGGCCCAGCGTTTCCTGCGAAATGCCGAACATGTGCATATAGCGCATGATCTTCGCCGCAAAGAACTGCGTGGTAACCATCTGCCCGACTTCGCCGTACCAGTCCGGCAGGTTGTACTCGCTGGGCAAGGCGTTGAAGGCGCCGCGCGGGTGCTTGTCGAAACCGACGGCAAGGCCAAGGTCGAACTCACCCGACTTGATCGCCATCTGCGCCGAGAACAGCGCCGAACCACCGGCCGCGCAACCGTTGCGCACATTGATGAACTGGACCCCGGTCAGGCCGAGGCGATCGACCATGGTGTCGGGATTGCCGGCGGCATCCGAGCTACCGTAAGCGAACTGGACCTGCGGCCAGTCGACGCCGGCATCGGCCAGTGCCTGCCGAACGGCGTAGACGCCCTGGTCGACGCCCGAAACGCCGTCGGTACGGCCGAACTTGTGAATGCCGATGCCGACGATGCAAACGTCGCTCATGCTGCCCCTCCTGCTGGTGCAAAGGCCGGGATCATGACCGGTTCGGCCGCACCGGGATCGAGCGGCGTCGGCGCCAGCCGCAGCGGCATGCCGATCGTCACGTCGTCGAAATCGACATCGACAAGCCGCGCCTCGACGATCGTCTCACCCGGCAGCTCGACATAGGCGACGATCCAGGGGCTGAACGCCTCGGGACCGGCATAGGGCGGCGTCTTGGGGCGAAAGCGCTGCACCGTATAGGACCACAGGGTTCCGTCCCGGCTCAGGGGCACAGGCTCGTAGCCCTCGCTTTCGGGGCACGGAAAGACGATGCGTCCCGTCGCAAGGTCGCGTCCCCCCACCAGCCGTGGAGAAGTTTCGTCCGTGAAAAGGCCTTCGGCAATAGCGCGCATCGTACTCCCACCCCGGTATATGAGTCCGGTCATGGTGTTGGTTTAAGCCTTCGCGACGCGGCTTTCCGACTCACCAAAACGCTAGGGTAGTCATTACGCTAGTTCGTGCATCCCTAGATGCAGGGAGACGGACATGACCGAAACTTGGGACTACATCATCGTCGGCGCAGGCTCTGCGGGTTGCGTCATGGCCGAGCGCCTGAGTGCCGACGGGCGTTCGCGCGTGCTCGTGCTGGAAGCCGGCGGCGAGAACGACAACTTCTGGGTTACCCTGCCCAAGGGCGTCGCAAAGCTGGTGCAGAAAAGCGAGCACATGTGGGCCTACCCCGTGACCCAGCCGCGCGAGGAAGGCGGACCCGGCGGCGAAGTCTGGATTCGCGGCAAGGGCCTTGGCGGTTCATCCTCGATCAACGGAATGATCTGGAGCCGCGGCGAGCCGGCCGACTACGACGCCTGGGAAAGCGAAGCCGGAGCGACCGGGTGGAACGGCCGGTCGATGACCGAAGCGTTCCTCGAACTCGAAGACCATGCTGCCGGGCCATCGGCCACGCGCGGCTCGGGCGGCCTCGTCCATGTCGATCCCGCCTGTTATTCCTACCCGCTCGCCGACCGCATGATCGAGGCGGGCGAGGCAATGGGCCTCAGGCACGTCGACGATCTCAATGGCACTACCGGTCCACGCGTGGGGCTGTTCAGCCACAACATCCGCAAGGGCAAGCGCGAGTCCGCTGCACGCACTTACCTTGCCGTCGCAAGGAAGCGCCCGAACGTCACGGTGATGACCGGCGCCGTGGCCGACCGGATCGTCTTCGATGGCACCCGAGCCGTCGCCGTGGAGGCAACGGTCAAGGGACAGCCGCGCCGGTTCGAATGCGCCGGTGAGATCGTCGTCTCCTGCGGCGCGATGGAAAGCCCGCTCCTGCTGCAGCGCTCCGGCGTCGGCGATGCCGACCGGCTGGCGGCCGCCGGCATCCCGGTCGTCGCCCATTCGCCCGATGTCGGCGAACGAATGATCGAGCACCTCTCGATCTCGATTCCCTATCGCCTCGAAAAAGGACGCGGCACCAACAAGAGCTTCTTCGGCATCGGCGCAGCGCTGGCGATGCTGCGCTATCTCGTCCGGCACGACGGCATCCTCGCCACCGGGCCCTTCGAAGTGGGGGCTTTCCTCAATGTCGCGCATCCCGATGGACGGACCGATGCCCAGTTCTATCTGGGCGGCTACACGTTCAAGATCGGCGATGACAACGATCCGGTCCCGCTCGACAAGATCGACCCCAAGCCGGGCGTCACGATCTACGGCCAGCTCCTGCGCCTCACCAGCGAAAGCTCGGTGCGCGCCACCGGTCCGTCTCCCTCGGACGCGCCGGAGATCCTGCACAATTTCCTTTCCACCGAGCATGACCGCAAGTCCGCCATAGCGCTGGTGAGAGCCATGCGCCGGTTCATCGCCTCGCCGCCGTTGGGTGACATGGTGGGGCCCGAGCTGATCCCGGGCCCTCAGGTGGAAAGCGACGAGGACCTGCTGACCGCTTTCCGGCGACTGTCCACCTGCGGGCTGCACGCGATCCGCTCATGCCGCATGGGCGGGGATCCGCAGGCGGTCGTCGATCCGCGCCTGCGCGTGAACGGCGTTCAGGGGCTGCGCGTCGCGGATTGCTCCGTGATCCCCTGGCATGTCACCGGCAATACCAATGCCCCTGCGATGGCCCTTGGCCTGCGCGGGGCAAAGCTCATGCTGGAGGACAGGGGCTGATGCCCCTGTCCTCATGGCTGCACGGTCAGGTCTGAAGCGAGATGTAGCCGAGCTGGGCCGCCTTGAAGACAGTCTGGCTGCGGTTCACGGCGTTGAGCTTGGTCGCGGCATTGTGGATGTGAAAGCGCACGGTGGCGCGGCTGCGCGACATGATCATGCTGATCTCGAGGTCGGTCTTGCCGATCGCGGCCCAGCGCAGGCATTCGACTTCGCGCTTGGAAAGCCGCGATTCCGGCGGCAGCGCCTGGACCGAACCCATGATCTGGACGTAAGTGGAGATGAACGTGCGCGCGTAGAGCCCCAATGCATCCGAGTAGAGCCTGAACTCTTCGGACAGGTCGATCTTGCTCTTGTCCAGCGGGTTGAAGCTGACAGCACCGATCTGGCCGAAAGGCAGATGCACGGGAACGCAGATCGCGGACTCGGTCAGGGCGCGCTGCTCGAAGTTGGCGATGTTGATCGAATCCAGATAGGCATTTGGCTCGAAGGTCCGGAAACCCTCGGCATTCGCCCAGAACGGCTGGCTTTCGAACCGGCACGCGGACGTCAGCGGAGAATCCAGCGCAATGCGGGAATTGCGCCACCAGACCCTTTCGTCGTCGCTCCAGCCGAAAACTTCCGTCGCGAGAATATTGCCTTCCGCATCCACCGGGGTCCGCTTGTCCGCGATATCGTGCGCGGGAGCAGCTCGAAACCCGCACTCCATGGCAATGCGATGCAATGCCTCGGCTGCGGGTCTGATGCTTTCCGGAGCCGTGACCCGGACGGCATCGATATTTTCCTGTGACAACAAATTCATGAATTCCTCTCTCGCGAGCCCGTCATACCCCGCCGTTCCCGCCGGCACAATCGCCCGAAGGCCGAATTTCCGCGCCCAAGGCCTAACCTTTTGCGCAGCGGAGGACCACCCGTCGATGGTGGTAAAGCCGAATTACAGACGGGAGTGGAAAGTGAATTTCGAACTGAACGAAGACGAAGAAATGCTGAAGGCGCTGACCGAGCGTTTCGTCGTCGACCATTACGACCATGACAGCCGCCGCGCCTTTCTGGGCGAACCCAATGGTTTCTCGCGCAAAAACTGGGAACTTCTGGGCGAACTCGGCCTGATCGCCGCACCTTTTCCCGAAGAACTGGGCGGCCTCGGCCTCGACGGCACAGGCATTGCCACAGTCTTCGAAGCGTTGGGTCGCGGCCTCGTTGTCGAGCCCCTGGCGGAGAACGTGGTGCTGGCCGGACGCCTATTCGCGCTCACCGCGCCAGAGGATCTCAAGGCCGAATGGATCGAGGATCTTCTGACCGGCGCGCGCCGCCTCGCCCTCGCCCATGCCGAAGCGGGCACGCGTGATGGCCTGACCTGGGTCGAGACCAGCGCCAGGGCCGATGGCGACAACTACCGCCTCACCGGATCGAAGCCCTATTGCATCGCCGGTGGCGGCGCGGACGGCTTTATCGTCTCCGCACGCGTAGCAGGCGCTCCCGGAGACAAAGACGGCGCCGAACTGTTCTTCGTTCCTGCCGACGCAGCAGGTCTCAAGAAACGGGACTGGCCGCTTGCCGACGGCAGCGTGGCGGCCGACATCACGCTCGATGACGCGGCTGCAACCAGGCTTGAAGGCGGGCTCGATGCCCTGGCCGAAGCCGAGCAGGTGGCCGCGCTCGCCCGCAGCGCCGAAGCGCTCGGCATCATGGCGCGCATTTTCGAGGAAACGATCGAATACCTGCGCACCCGCGACCAGTTCGGCGTACCGCTCGGCTCGTTCCAGGCCATCCAGCACCGCATGGTCGCGCAATATGCCGCGATCGAGCGCAGCCGGGCCCTGCTCAACCTGGCTCTCGTATCGTGGGGCACCGAAGATTTCGCGCGGAACGTTCAGGGCGCCCGCGCCTTCATCGCCGATGCCTCGGTGACGCTGGGACACGAAATGATCCAGTTCCACGGCGGCATGGGTGTAACCGACGAACTCGCGGTGGGCGGCGGGCACAAACGCCTGCTGGTTCTCTCGCGCTGGCCGGAGCCGGCCCAGTCCGCGCTCGACCGTTTCGCGGGACTGGTGCACTGATCCCATCTATTCCTGCCAACTCAAAAAGGGGCGGACCGGTCTTCCCGATCCGCCCCTTTCCTTTTGCGGGAAGGCCCGTGGAGGATGTCAGGCCTTCTCGCGATCCTTGATCCAGGCAATGCCGCGGCGCAGCAGGTCGTAGAACACCGGCAGTTCCCAGGCGCAGCGATCCACCGTCGGCCACCAGTCGAGCATCGGCTGCAGGTCGTAATGCCCGCGGCAGTGGCCCAGGGTATTGTAGAGAACCGCGCCCTTGCCATGGCGCTTGATATACATGACCGGATGGACGCCCGGCGCATCGGCCGCCTCGACGAAGCCGGTACCCTCCTCGGAGCATTCGGTTTCCAGCAGCACGTGCAGTTCGCCGTGCTTTTCGAGGTGGTAAAGCTCGTCCGTCGTCTCGAACGGTTCGATGCCTTCGACCAACGGGTGCGAAGGATCGGCAACCGTTACCTTGTAGGGGGCGATCGGCGGATGGGAGACGAACTGGCTACCCAGCATGTCCATCATCAGAGGTGCCCAGCGCGGCGCATCCCACAGTCCGTTTTCCAGCAGGCGCAGCACCGAATTGGTACCGTGCAGCGCGTACCAGCGACCGCCGGCGGCCAGCCAGTCGCGCAGGACTTCCTGCGCTGCCAGCGAAGGCGTGACGTCGCAGGTGTACGTGATGATGATGTCGGCCTTGCGGATCGCATCGAGGTTTTCATAATCCTCGAACACGCGGGTACGCACGCTCTGGTCCTCGGCCAGCAGCTTGAGCAGTTCGAGCCGGGCGAAGTCCATGTCGTGCCAGACGCCGCCGCAGATGAAGACGCAGTCTATCCGGGGCGGATGCTGGTCGACATGCGCGCCTTGCCCGCCATACGCGCCTTCGCCGCTCATGCCGCATTCTCCTTGCTGCCACCCAGTTCGCCGCTGATGTACTTCATCATCGTGTCCTGGAACTGGCGAATGCGGATTTCCTGGTAATTGCCCAGCTGGACTTCGCCGTTCTTGGAGGCGTGAAGGCCGTCCTGAACGAAGGGCAGGTTGTCCATATCCTGCTCGAACACGTCGCCAAGGATGCCCAGCTCCGGCGCTTCGGTCCATTTCTGGTCGAGCGTTAGGAACTTCAGCGGCGCGCCATGCGGCATCGGCTGGCCCTTGGGAATGCGCGAGAGGATGCGCACTTCCATGATGCAGGTGTCGGGCGTCTTGCCGGGTCGCCAATTGTAGACGATATTCGGCATGTAACCGCCCCAGGGCGCGAAGTTCGGGAAGACGTTGTAGACCAGCGCATCGAGTAGCTCGGCGTCGGTCGCATCGTTATGGTCGTAGCCGGTCTGCTCGGTATAGGCCTTGCGCATCGCCGCACCCAGCGCCGCGCGCGCCGTCATCCCTTCCGGCACCGTGATCGCCATCGGGTTTTCGGCGGCGCCTTCCTCGTAGTTGTCGGCCGAGCGTCCGTTGTACTTGATGAACTGGTCGACGATCCACTGCTCGCCCTTACCTTCCTTGATGTGCGGGCTCATCACGCCGAAGGGGGTAAGGTTGACATTCACATTGTCGCCCCAGGTCCAGTAGGCGGCATTGGAATCGCCGGTGAAGGGCAGCAGCTGCGGGTGGGT